>CAZLTV010000043.1:0-16751 GCA_964562545.1 uncultured Mycobacterium sp.
CGAGGTCGGACCCGAGGTCGACGAGGAAGCGCTGACCCCGGGCGAGCGAAGCGACGGGAATCCTCATCCGGGCGAGCGAAGCGACGGGAAATGAGGAACAGCATGACTGCCTCGACTGTCCCCCGGGTATCCGGCGGCGAAGGCGAATACGGCCACCTCGAGGAATTCCGAACCGACCCGATCGCGCTGATGCAGCGGGTACGGCAAGAGTGCGGCGAAGTGGGTTGGTTCCAATTGGCCGACAAGCAGGTCGTGCTGCTCTCGGGTGCGCAGGCAAACGAGTTTTTCTTCCGCTCCAGCGACAACGAGCTCAACCAAGCTGAGGCTTATCCGTTCATGACACCGATCTTCGGGCAAGGTGTCGTGTTCGACGCCGATCCCGAGCGCCGTAAGGAGATGCTGCACAATTCGGCGCTGCGCGGCGAACAGATGAAACGTCACGCCGCGACCATCGAGAACGAAGTCAAGCGGATGATCGCCGACTGGGGCGAGATCGGCGAGATCGACCTGCTGGACTTCTTCGCAGAGTTGACGATCTACACCTCGACGGCCTGCCTGATCGGGGTGAAGTTCCGCAACCAGCTCGACTCGCGCTTCGGCCACTACTACCGGCAGCTCGAGCGCGGCACCGATCCGCTGTGCTATGTCGATCCGAACCTGCCGATCGAGAGTTTCCGTGTTCGCGACGAGGCCCGCGCCGGGCTGGTCGAGCTGGTGCGAGAGGTGATGGAAGGCCGAATCGCCAACCCACCCAAGGACAAGTCCGGTCGGGACATGCTCGACGTGCTGGTGTCGGTCAAGGACGAGGACGGCAGTCCTCGATTCTCGGCCAACGAGGTCACCGGCATGTTCATCTCGCTCATGTTCGCCGGTCATCACACCAGCTCGGGAACGTCGAGCTGGACGCTGATCGAGTTGCTGCGGCATCCGGACTACTACGCGCAGGTCCAACAGGAGCTCGACGAGCTCTACGCCGACGGACAGGAGGTGAGCTTCCACGCGCTGCGCCGGATCCCAAAGCTGGACAACGCGCTCAAAGAGACGCTGCGGCTGCATCCGCCGCTGATCATCCTGATGCGGGTCGCCATGGACGAATTCGAGGTGGCCGGATACCCGATCCACAAGGGCCAGATGGTGGCCGTTTCCCCGGCGATCTCCAACCGGATCGCCGAAGACTTCCCCAACCCGGATGCGTTCGATCCCGGCCGCTACGAGAAACCGCGCCAGGAGGATCTGGTCAACAGGTGGACGTGGATCCCGTTCGGCGCTGGTCGGCACCGCTGCGTGGGAGCGGCGTTCGCCCAGATGCAGATCAAGGCGATCTTCTCGGTTCTTTTGCGCGAGTATGAGTTCGAGATGGCCCAGCCTCCGGGCTCCTACCGCAATGACCACTCCAAGATGGTCGTGCAGCTGGCTAGACCGGCCACGGTGCGCTATCGCAGACGAGTGAAGGTCTGAACCGGTGAGCGGCTATCGGATCGAGGTCGACATCGACGTGTGCCAGGGCCACGCGATGTGCGAGCTCGAAGCCCCCGGGGTGTTCAGTGTGCCCAAGCGCAGCCTTGTGCAGATCGTCGACCCGGAGCCGCCCGACGAACTGCGCGACGACGTCGAACGGGCCGTCGAGGCGTGCCCCACCCGGGCCCTGTCCATCACAGAAAGGCAGTGACGTGAGCGATTCACCGACGAGGCGCGTCCAGCTCGAAGGCTGGGTCGACCGGTGGCTGAGGGCCAACCGGGAAGCCGAACAGGCCGGCGACTGGAAGCCGTTGGCGGACTTCTACACCGAGGATGCAACCTACGGCTGGAACATCGGCCCGAAGGAAGACGTGATGTGTGTCGGCCGTGACGAGATCCGCGACATCGCCCTGGGCCTGGAGATGCAGGGCCTGGAGAACTGGGCCTACGAATACCAGAAGGTGCTCATCGACGAGAAACAGAACGAGATCGTCGGCTTCTGGAAGCAGATCGCCGCCAAGTCCGACGGCACCCGCGAGGCGATCTACGGGATCGGCGGCAGCTGGTTCCGGATCGCCGTCGGAGACGACGACCGGCTGCTGATCGAGTGGCAACGCGACTTCTTCGACTTCGGTCACGTGCAGACGGCGTTCGCGAGGCTGATCGGATCGGGGGATCTCACCCCGACCATGCAGAGGCGCATCGAACGTTCTCTGGCCGGGGAGAGATTGCCCGGCTACTACCCGCTTGGCGCCGCGCCGTGCCCCCTGTGGTGAGCCTGCTACCAAGCGGTTGCTTGGGTTAGTGTGATGTGGCTAACTAAAACCTCATAGTCTGAAGTGGACTGGTCCAGTCGAAAGCGGGAGCTATGAAGACCAAAGGTGCTCTGATCTGGGAATTCAATCAGCCATGGGCGATCGAGGAGATCGAGATCGGCGACCCCGTCAAGGATGAGGTCAAGATCCAGATGGAAGCGTCCGGAATGTGCCACTCCGACCATCACCTGGTCACCGGCGGCATTCCGATGATGGGTTTCCCGGTACTCGGCGGGCATGAAGGGGCCGGCGTCATCACCGAAGTGGGCCCGGGCGTGGAGGGCCTGGCCCCCGGTGACCACGTTGTGCTGTCGTTCATCCCCTCGTGTGGTCAGTGCCCGTCGTGCCAGGCCGGCCTGCGCAACCTCTGCGACCTCGGCGCGGGCCTACTGTCGGGCGTCGCGGTCTCCGACGGCACCCACCGCATCCACGCCAAGGGGCAGCCGGTGTTCCCGATGACGCTGCTGGGCACGTTCAGCCCCTATATGGTCGTGCACAAGAGCTCGGTGGTGAGGATCGACCCGTCCATCCCGTTCGAGGTGGCCTGCCTGGTGGGCTGCGGCATCACCACCGGCTACGGCTCGGCGGTGCGCAGCGGCGACATCCGTCCCGGCGAGGATGTCGCGATCGTCGGCATCGGCGGTGTCGGCATGGGCGCGCTGCAGGGTGCCGTCACCGCGGGCGCCCGCAATGTTTTCGCGATCGACCCGGTGGAATGGAAACGTGACCAGGCGCTGAAGTTCGGTGCTTCCCATGCCTTTCCCGATGTCGCAACAGCGATGGCCGGCATCGCAGAGGTCACCGGCGGCGGGATGGCCCGCAAGACGATCATCACCGTCGGCGAGCTCAAGGGTGCGGACATCGACGGCTACCTCAACCTGACGGCCAAGGGCGGCACCTGCGTCGTGACAGCCATCGGCAGCATGCTCGACACCAACGTCACCTTGAATCTGTCGATGCTCACCCTGCTGCAGAAAAACCTGCAGGGCACCATCTTCGGTGGCGGCAACCCGCACTTCGACATCCCGCAGCTGCTGTCGATGTATCAGGCCGGCAAGCTCAATCTCGACGACATGGTCACTCGGCAGTACAAGCTCGAGCAGATCAACGAGGGCTACCGGGACATGCTCGAGGGCAAGAACATCCGCGGCGTGATCCGCTATACCGACGACGACCGGTAGACCGTCATGGGCGACACCGAAACCGTTGCGCAGTCCCCCGTCGTGGCCGCCTCACAGGCGTCGTGGCGTTGTGTGCAAACCGGTGACAAACAGGGCTGGCTGGCCCTGATGGCCGACGACGTCGTCATCGAGGATCCGATCGGTGCGGCAGTAACCAACCCCGACGGCACCGGCGTGCGAGGCAAGGCGGCCGTCGCGGCGTTCTTCGACACCAACATCGGCCCCAACCAGCTGCGCATCACCTGCGAGGAAACGTTTCCCTGCGGCAGCCCCACCGAGATCGCCTACATCCTGGTGCTCGAGACGACGTTCCCGAACGGGTTCGTCGCTACGGTGCGCGGGGTGTTCACCTACCGCGTCGACGATTCGGGGCTGATCACCAACCTGCGCGGATTCTGGAACATGGACGCCATGACATTCACCTGACCCGCGGGCGGACCGGGTGTGGAATGCGACGCCCGGGGTGTCGTTGCGCGCCGGATTCGCGGCCTGGAATGCTCATGGCATGGCCAGCATCTTCACCAAGATCATCAACGGCGACATTCCCGGTCGATTCGTCTACTCCGATGACGACGTCGTGGCGTTTTTGACGATCGAACCGATGACCCAGGGCCACACGCTGGTGGTGCCACGCGCCGAGATCGATCAGTGGCAAAACGTCGAACCCGCGGTGTTCGCCCGCGTTATGGCGGTGTCTCAGCTCATCGGCAAGGCAGTGTGTAAGGCCTTTGACGCCGAGCGGGCCGGGGTCATCATCGCCGGCCTGGAGGTGCCCCACCTGCACGTGCACGTGTTCCCGGCGCGCAACCTGTCGGATTTTGGTTTCGCCAACGTCGATCGCAACCCGTCGCCGGAGTCCCTGGATGAGGCGCAGGCCAAGATCAAGGCTGCACTGGCCGAACTGAGCTGAGCACCGCGGCATCGGTGATGCGGGGCAGACTCACCCGGAACCGGCAGCCCAGGCCCGGGGCCGTAGCGACGGCCACCCGGCCGCCGTGGGCGTAGACCAGCGAGTCGACGATGGACAGCCCGAGGCCGGTGCCACCGCTTGCCCGCGTCCGCGACGAATCGGCGCGGTAGAACCGCTCGAACACCCGCTGCGCGTCTTCCTGCGGCATCCCCGGCCCCTGGTCGCACACTTCGAGCACGGCATCGGCGTCCTCGGTTCCCACCCGCACGGTGACGCCGGCCGTCTCGGGGGTGTGCTGCAACGCGTTGGCAACCAGGTTGCTCAGCACCTGACGCAGCCGGGCTTCGTCGCCGAGTACCTCCGGGGTTCCGGGCCCGTCGAACACCTCCAGCCGGATACGACGCTGCGGCGCAATCGACTGGGCATCGTGAACGGCGTCGCTGGCCAGGGCCAGCAGGTCCACCCGGCGCCGCTCGAGCGGACGCTGGGCGTCCAAACGGGCTAACAGCAGCAGATCCTCGACCAGGAGACCCATCCGACGGGATTCACTTTCGATGCGCCCCATCAGCATTTCGACGTCGCGCGCGGCGCCTTGGCGGTAGAGCTCGGCGAAGCCGCGGATCGTGGTCAGCGGGGTCCTCAGCTCGTGGCTGGCGTCGGTGATGAAGCGCCGCATCCGTTCCTCGGAGGTGCGCGCTTTGGCGGCCGACTGCTCCGAGGAGGCCATTGCGCGCTGGATCTGCGCGAGCATGCCGTTGAGCGCAAGTGACAAGCGCCCCACCTCGGTGGCCGGGTCGCGCTCGGGGACGCGTCGATCGAGTTGGCCCGCGGCGATCGCCGCGGCGGTCTGCTCGACCTCTGCGAGTGGACGCAGGCTGCGGTGCACGACGGCGTAACCGGCGACACCGAGCACGACGAGAACCGCGGCACCGATCCCGATCTGGGCGTAGACCAGTGCGGTCACCGTGGACTCCACGTTGGCCAGATCGATGGCGACGGTGGTTAACTCGCCGTTGAGGCCACGGACCGTCATCGCTCGCCATTGCGTGCCGGAGCCATCGACGGAACCCACGGTCACCGGTTCGGGTCCGACGTCGTTGTCCGCTGGCAGATCGGGTTCGGTGTGCCTGTCGTTGACGGCGATCCAGATGTGGCCCTCTGAATCCATACCGCGCACATAGAAGTCCGACGGGGGACGTGCGGGGTTGGGTTCGACGGGAGTGGTAGTCAGCCGCCGAGGCACCTGCGCCCATCCCCGAGAGGCGTCCATGAGGGTGTCGTCGACGCGGTTCATCAGGCTGTGCTGCATGAGCGTCGTGACTGCGATCCCCGAGGCCAACAGGCCCAGCGCCACCAGCACCAAAGTGGCGGCCACCAGCCCGACCCGAAGCGGGATGCCGCGTCTGACCTGAGCTGCCACGCCCCTATTGTCCAGCCGGTCTACTTGGGTTCGCGCAGAACGTAGCCGACGCCGCGCAGTGTGTGCAGCAGGCGCCTGTCCCCGGTGTCGATCTTGCGGCGCAGGTAGGACACGTAGGACTCGACGACGTTGACGTCGCCGCCGAAGTCGTAGCGCCACACGTGATCGAGGATCTTCGGCTTCGACAGCACGGTGCCGGCGTTGATGACGAAGTACCGCAGCAGGGTGAACTCGGTCGGCGACAGCGAGACCGGTTCGCCGGCCTTCCACACCTCGTGGGTGTCTTCGTCGATCTCGATGTCGGCGAAGGTGAGCCGGGAGGTGCGTGGCGCCTCCACACCGCGCCCGGAGCGGCGAAGGATCACCCGTAGCCGCGCCACGACCTCCTCGAGGCTGAACGGCTTGGTCACGTAGTCGTCGCCACCCAGGGTCAGGCCGGCGATTTTGTCCTGCAGCGAGTCGCGGGCGGTCAGGAACAGTGCCGGGGCGTCGACACCGTCGGCCCGCAGCCGGCGAAGCAGCCCGAACCCGTCCATGCCCGGCATCATCACGTCGAGGATGATCGCGTCGGGCCGAATCTCGCGGGCCGTATCCAGCGCGGCGGGGCCGCTGGTCGCGGTGTGCACTTCGAAGCCCTGGAATTTCAGGCTCACCGACAGCAGCTCGACGATGTTGGCTTCGTCGTCGACCACCAGCACGCGTGCCTCGGGCGTGTTCTCCGGGACGGGCATAGCCATAGCTTTGGATTGTCTACCGATGACTTGGAGATGTGCTGGACACTTGCTGTGTACTTGCTGTGAATGTACCCCTTGCGGGGTCCATAGACTGGGCAAATGAACCTGGGTAAATCCCTGGCCGGTCTGGCTTTCGTGCCCGTGCGTGCCGGGTTGGCCGTCGCAGAGGCCGGCGTCACCGTGGCCAGCGACGCGTTGGAGATGGCGCAGCGGACGCTGGGCGACGACAACGACGGGCTCCGGGCGGGACGGCCGACGTCGGTCGCGCAGCTGCTGGGTATCGAGGAGGCGGTCGAGCGGGCGAATCGGCTGGCCAGGCTCATGGACGAGGACCAGCCGCTGGGGCGGGCGTTGGCCACCGACGGCGCACTGGACCGGCTGCTGCGGCCGGGCGGCGTGGTGGACCGGTTGACCGCACCGGGCGGCGTTCTCGATCGACTGACCCAAGAGGATGGCGGCCTGATGCGCGCCATCGAGCCGGGCGGGCTGGTCGACCAGTTGCTCGACGAGGACGGGCTGGTGGAGCGGTTACTTGCCGAGGACGGGCTGGCCGACCGGCTGCTCGCCGAGGACGGCCTGGTCGACAAGTTGACCGCGCGAGATGGACCGCTCGAACAGCTGGCCGACGTGGCCGACACGCTCAACCGGCTGGCGCCGGGACTCGAGGCGCTGGAACCGACGATCGAGGCGCTGCGTGAGGCCGTGATCGTGCTCAGCCAGGTGGTGAACCCGCTGAGCACCATCGCCGACCGCATCCCGATCCCCGGCCGGCGCCCGCGCAGTCGTTCGACGTCGCGGCCGGTGACCTCGCAGCGGATTATCGACGCCGACGAGTGAGCCGATAGGCTTAGGGCTGCAGGCCTCCTTAGCTCAGTGGTAGAGCACTCGCCTTGTAAGCGAGCGGTCGTCAGTTCAATCCTGACAGGGGGCTCCACCGGGTTCCGGCCCGCGCGCCTGGACTCAGACGCGCAGGGCCACCACGATGAACGCCACGACGCCCAGCAGGGTAATCAGGGTGGCCATGATCCCGGCCAACGAGAAAGGCATGGGCCCGGCCTCGGCCCGAAGCACCTTCATCTCCTGATGATGCTGATAGCTGGCCAGCGCCAGCGCGGTGATGCCGAGCACGATCAAGATCATGCCCACCAACCAGGGGCTGAGGACCTTTCGGTGCAGTTCTTGCGCCGAGGCCAGGTACTGGAAGAACTTGAAGATCGTGAAGCCGAAGGCGATCAGCGAAGTGCTGGTTCGGATCCAGGCCATCAGGGTTCGTTCGTGCGCCAGCCGTGTGCGCTCGAACGCGAGCCGGGTTGACGTGTCCGGCGATGATGCCGTCATGGACTGGGCCTCCCTGAACCGTGTGGCGTGAACCTTGTTGCGGACCGCCACCAGTCTGACGGAGTCCGGCAACAGTCGGGCTGGCCGGTCGCCCTGCACACCAATCTGTTCTGGGTGCTGCGCGTCCACCACGGAGTGAGCCGCGACTGACTCCACCTCGCCGACACGCCAGTCTGCGCGGGTGGAGAAGGGCGCCGTCGGGGTTCTGGTTCAGTAGCGTCGTGGGCATGGCCGAGACGGGACTGTGGGTTGCGTGGGGGGTACCGACGCGGGGACGTGAGCGTAAGGCTGTCGACCTGCTCGTCGAGACGCAGGCCTATCTTTCCGAGCTGCAGGCCCAGGGGCGGATCGAGCGTTTCGACCGGGTTGTGCTCAAGCCGCAAAGCATCGAGCTGGGCGGTTTCGTCCTGATCCAGGGTTCGGTCGAGCAGATCGACGAACTTCGCCGGGACAGTGATTTCGAACTGTGGCTGCAGCGTGTGCAGCTCGTCGCCGACCAGGTGGGGTTTGTCGACGCGTGGGTCGGCGACGGTATCGCCGAGGCCCTCGAGCTCTATGACAGGGCCCTCAAACAGGTCGAATAACCCACGAATCGAGTTTGCTGGCTCGGGCAGGTAAATTGCCTGGGCACGGAAAGCCACACGATCACGGTAGTGACGTGAATTCTGTGACGATCCGACGTTTTGCTCGCCGGTCTCGCGGCGATGCGCTTGAATGGTCCCGGTGCCGGGGGACGGTGTGGGTTGGATCGAAGGGGTTTCATGGGTGCCGCAGCGTATGTCGGACGGGTGGGCGGTCTAGCCGTCGCTCTGGGCGTCGGAACAGCAGTCTTTGCAGGCCAGGGCGTGGCGTACGCCGAGGAGTCGGACTCCTCGGCGTCACAGTCGTCCCCGTCAGCAACATCGGAAAGCTCCCCGTCGGGCACCTCCGACACGGGCTCAGCCACCGGCGGCGCAGACGGCGAGGCCGGCGGGGCAGACGGCTCCGGAGATGCCGATGGCAGCGCCGGGGACTCCGACGATGCAGGAGCCGGGGACGAGGAAGTCGACCCGCAAGACCTCGAGGACGACGCGCAACTCGATGATGGCGCGGATCCCGAGGACGACACCGCGCTCGACGAAGACGCCGACGGCGACAACGCCGGGCTCGACGAGACCGACGGCACCGACCTGGGCGGGGATTCCGAGCTGGATGACGATGCGGACGGCACCCCGACACAGGCGGACCCCGGCGAGGTAACCGAACAAAACACCGATACCGGATCCGGGCCGGATGCCGGCGAGGAGACCGGATCAGACACCAGCGACGAGACCGACCGTGACTACACGTCGGAGACGACCGAAGCGACCGAGGAACCCGAAGAGCAGTCGGTAAACGCCGAACCCGCGGCGATCGCCGAACAGAGCAGCACTCGCTCTGCGGCAACGCTGTCGACGACGGCCACCAACGATCCGGCGCAGGCCCCGAAGGAACCCGGTACGGTCGCGCTGTTCGCCAATGCCAGCACGCTGGCTGCCAACACCACGTTGTTCACCCAGCAGGCGGCGCCACCGCGATACACGCTGGTCACCGCGGTCGTCAACGTGGTCAACAGCATGATCGACTGGGCTCGCCAGACAGCCAACCCGGACCCCGGCAGCGCGCCGCAGCCACCGTTCATGTGGGCCCTGCTGTCGTTCGCCCGTCGTGAGCTGGAAACGCTGTTCGCCGCCCGGAATGCCTCAGCCTTGGCGGCCAGCTCCGCCGCGACCCCGACGAGCCTGGCGCTCACCGATCTCACCGAACAGCAGATGGCCGCCCTCACCGAAGAGCAGATGGCCGCCGCGGTGGCGGTGCCCTATTCACCGTTCCCGAACCCTCAGGTCAGCGAGTCGACGAGTTTCATCAGCTGGGTCACCGGCCCTTACGCCTACAGCGACCCGACACTGGCCAACACCCTGAGCCGTTTCCAGGTTTACGGCACCGATATCGGCACCATGTGGGACAACGGCATGGTCGACGATCCCAGTACGCCGTGGAACGAACATCAGGTACTCATCGCCGTGGGCGACACCTTCGGTGGGCCCAATATGACCGGCAGGCATATTTACAACACGCTGTTCCGCAGCTCCGACGACGACCTGTCCGACGGCATGACCATTCCGAACGGGGAATGGTTCAACGGCAACATGTTCGGCGGCGCACCGCTGTCGGGCCCGACCCAGGCCCGTCCCATCATCAACCGTCCGTCCTGGCTGCCCAACTCAGTGACACTCATCCCCACCGCAGGTGTGTCACTGCCGACGGAGGTAACCGAGGAAACCCCCTATGGCACCATCCAGTACGTCAGCTTCATGTCGGTGACGAACTGGGGGGCGCCCGGCCGGTGGAGCACCAATTACTCGGCGATCGCCTACTCCACCGACAACGGCGAGAATTTCACCGTGGCACCCGAAAGTGTCCGGTACAACTCGATCTTCAGCGGGAACCGCAACTTTCAGCAGTCTGCGTTCGTCAAGGGTGACGACGGCTACGTCTATATGTACGGCACCCCGAACGGGCGTCAGGGTGCCGCCTATCTGTCGCGGGTGACCCCGGAGAACATTCTCGACGTCTCCGAATACGAGTACTACCAGGCAGCCTCGTCGGGCTGGTTCAGCTCCAACCCGGCCAGGTGGGTCAAGAACAGCCCGTCGTCGGCCTCGGCCGTCATCGGCGGTAACAAGAGCGGGCCGTGCGGGTGCATCCGATCGGGCAACAGCGTCAGCGAGATGTCGGTCCAGTACAACGAGTACCTCGACCAGTATGTCGCCATGTACGGCGACCAGTACAACAACATCGTCATCCGCACCTCCGATGTGCCGGAGGGCAAGTGGTCGGAGCCGACGGTGCTGATGTCCCAGCAGCCAGGCGGGATCTACGCCCCGATGATGCATCCCTGGTCGCCGTCGACTGTGGGCACCGGCTCAGATCTCTACTGGAACCTGTCGCTGTGGTCGGACTACGACGTCATGCTGATGCGCACAGACCTCACCAAGATCTGACGCGCCGCTCAATCCTCGAACGAGATCGACGTCGCCGAGCAACCGCTGACCGCCTTGCCCGCCGGGAATGTCGCGGGATCGGCGCCGGGGATCGCACTTTGCCTGTAGTAGGCGTGAGCGTCGTCGGCCGAACACTCGAAGTTGGCATTGAGCACCTCGAAACTGGCGGGGCTGGCGCCGTCGAGGGGCTTGCCCATCCAGTAAACCCGTTGCGAGTCAACCGCATACGGCCCTTCGAGGACCCGGAAACTGGGCACGTCGCTATCGGCAATTTTCTCGTCGAAGTAGAAGACCTGCTCGTCGTCGCGCGAGTAGGCACCGGAGAGCACCTCGAAGCTGTGCGGTGATGCTCCACGGATCGGCGTGTTGTTGACGTAGACGGTCCCGCTGTCTTTGGCGAACAGGTAGTCCCGTCCCTCGGAGATGGTTTCGAACTCCAGCGGGTCGTTGGACAGCACCGTGCCGTCCGGTGCGTACACCCGAGTGCTGTCTCGAGACAGGCCGTCGTCGAGCAGTTCGAAGTGGCCCGGATCGGTGCTGATCGGCTGGTCGTGCTGATACACCCGGCGGCTGTCCCTGGAATAGCCGGGACGGTCCAGCAACTCGAACGATCCGGGTTGGGCTCCCGGCAACGCATTGCCGTTGATGTAGACCTGCCCGCTGTCGCGGGCATATGTCCGGTCGATGACGTCGAACGTGTCGGGGTCGGCACCGTCAACGCGGAAAGCTTTGCCGGGAAACGGATTCAGATAGTAGACCGTGTCGCCGCGGACATGGTAGCCAGGGTCGTCGACAAGCGAGTCGGGCTCGTCGGCGACACTACATCCCCCCGACAACGCGGCGGCGATCAGCAAGGCCGCAGCGATGAATGTACGCACAACCCCCATCGAATCATCAATTGACAGGAACGTCGATGATCGGCCGTCGCTCCGCGGCCCCGGGGCCGTCGAAGTGCCACCACTCGCCGGAATACACCGCGAGCCCACCCGCGGCCATCGCCGCCCGTAGCCGAGCCCGATTGGCCCGGGCCGCCGCGCTGATACCTTCGCTGGCGTCGGCGTGGCTGCGCGGTGAGAAGTCGTCGAAACCCGTACCCATGTCCACCAGCCCGTTGGCATCGGCCAGCGTGACGTCCACCGACCGGCCCGACTCGTGGCTCTTCGAATACGGCCCGGGCTGAGCGACCCACGCCGGGTCGGAGACCACGTTGAACATTGCAACCTGCACCGAATGCGGCCGGTAACAGTCCCAGAAGACGAGCCGTTCGCCACCCCGGCGTACCAGTGCGGCGGCGGTGCGCAGCCCGGGCACCAACGATTCGTGCACCAGACAGCGGGCGTCGGCAGGGTAGAGCGCGACGCCGACAAAGTTGTTGGTGGTCGCGTAACGCAGGTCGAGCACGGCGTCGGGGACCACGCTGCGTACGTCGACGAGCCCGACAGCCCTGGCCGCGTCCGACACCGGCGGGACCGGCGAAGCCGACGCCGGCGCGGTGGTGCCGCCGCCTGAGACACCGCCGGTCAGCAAGCCTCCAATCACCATGCCGCACACCGCAAGGATTCGTTGACCTAAGCTCATCACCCCAGCGTAGGCATACACTGCGCTGGTGCGTGACGTACTCGACGACCTGTTGGCGGTCTGGCGGGCCGGCGACACCGCTGGCCTGGCCACCGTGGTGCGCACGATGAAGTCCGCACCGCGACCACCCGGGGCGGCGATGGTGGTGGCGCCGGATGGCACCGTCGCGGGTTCGGTGTCCGGTGGTTGCGTCGAGGCCGCCGTCTACGAGCTCGCCAACGATGTCGTCGCCGCCGGCCGTCCCGAACTCCAGCGCTACGGTGTCAGCGACGACGACGCGTTCGCGGTCGGCCTGACCTGCGGCGGTATCATCGACGTGTTCACCGAACCTGTGTCGCGCAACACTTTTCCCCAGCTGCAGGCGGTCGCTGACGACATCGCCGCGCACCGCGCGGTGGCGGTGGCCACCATCATCGTCCACCCCGACCCTGACCGAGTGGGGGCACGACTGATCGTCCGAACCGACTCGACCCTGGGCACCCTCGGCTCGGCACGTATCGACGACGCGGTGGGCGACGACGCGCGGGGGTTGCTGGCGGCCGGGCAGTCGGCGGTGTTGTCCTACGGCCCCGACGGGCAACGCCAGGACGCGGGCATGGAGGTGTTCGTCGCCAGCCATGCCCCCCGGCCGCGGATGCTGGTGTTCGGTGCCATCGACTTTGCCGCCGCGCTGGCCCGGCAAGGAGCGCTGCTCGGCTACCGGGTCACCGTGTGCGATGCGCGGCCGGTGTTCGCGACCACGGCCCGCTTCCCCGCCGCCGAGGATGTCGTCGTGGAATGGCCCGATCGGTACTTGAGTGCGCAGGCCGAGCGGGGCGCCATCGACGAACGCACCGCGATCTGCGTGTTGACCCACGACCCGAAGTTCGACGTCCCGGTGTTGCAGGTTGCGCTGCGGCTGCCCGCTGTGGGCTACATCGGCGTGATGGGGTCGCGCCGCACGCACGACGACCGGTTGCGCCGGCTGCGCGAGGCCGGCCTCGCCGACTCCGAGCTGGCCCGGCTGGCCAGCCCGATCGGTCTGGATCTCGGCGCACGAACCCCCGAGGAGACGGCGGTGTCGATCGCCGCGGAGATTATCGCGCGGCGCTGGGGTGGGGGCGGACGGCCGCTGGCTGAGCTGGACGGTCGGATCCACCACGAGGCGTGAGGCCAACCCACCACCGTGAGACATTCATGGTGGAAATGTCACTCTCGAATGCGTTAACGTCACTCTTCAAGCGCAGAGGAGTGTGATCGCAGTGACCGACATCGCTGTCAATACCGGCACCGACACCGTCACCGCGCGCTATGCCGGCCGCCGGCTCGAGCGCGTCGAGGACAGCCGACTTCTCACCGGTCATGGCTCGTTCGTCGACGACATCAGCCGGCCCGGAATGCTGCACGCCTGCTTTGTGCGCAGCCCGTTCGCCCGGGCGAAGATCACCGGGTTCGACGCCTCGGCCGCGCTCGCGCTGCCCGGAGTGCACGCGGTGTTCACCGCCGCCGATCTCAACCCGGACGTCCGGGAGGCCTGGCACGCGGTCGCCGGCAAGGACATTCCGGACACTCCCCGCCCGCCGTTGGCCGAGGGGGAGGTGAAGTTCGTCGGCGACCCCGTCGCGTTGGTGATTGCCGAGAGCCGGTATGTCGCCGAGGACGCCCTCGAACGCATCGACATCGACTACGAGCCGCTGCCCGCCGTGGCGGATTTCACTCGGGCCGTCGGCGGTTCGACCGCCGGGGTGCCGGTCGTGCACGAGGCCTACCCCGACAACGTCGCCGGCGGTTTGGGCGGTATGCCGCCGGACGAGGAGACGTTCTCGGCGGCCGCCCATGTCGCCTCGGCGCACGTCTACCAGCAGATCCATGCGCCGGTGCCTATCGAGACGCGCGGCATGGTGGTGGATTGGCAGCCCACCTCGGGCGATCTGACGATCTGGGCGTCCACCCAGACCCCGCACGAGCTGCGCGCCTTCGCCGCCCGGCTGTTGGGCATTCCGGCCCAGCACGTCCGGGTGATCATGCGCGACACCGGCGGCGGCTTCGGGCAGAAGGTCGTCCCGATGCGCGAGGACATGTGCGTGCTGCTGGCCGCCCGTAAGGTCGGTTCGCCGCTGAAATGGATCGAGGATCGCCGGGAGAACCTGATGGCCGCCGGGCAGGCCCGCCATGTCGACGGCGACGTACGGATGGCCTTCGATGCCGACGGCACCATCCTGGCCGCCGACATCGACTTCATCCAGGACGTCGGTGCCTACCCGACGCCGTACCCGGTGTTGACCACCGCGGCGATCGGGATGTTCTTCCCGGGCCCCTACCGGGTGCCGAAGGCGAGCTTCAACTACAAGACGGTGTTTTCCAACACCGCCGGCCTGGCCGCCTACCGGGGCCCATGGCAGTACGAAACCCTCACCCGCGAGATTCTTCTCGACATCGGCGCGCGCGAAATCGGCATCGACCCGCTCGAACTTCGCCGGCGCAACATCCTGCGCGGCGACGAGATGCCGTACTTCAACCCCAACGGCATGCCGTATGACCACGTAGCTCCCGCGGACACTCTCGAACAGGCGGTGAAGATCCTCGACCACGAGGGCTTCCGCAAGCTTCAGGCCGAGGCGCTGGCCCAGGGGCGCTATCTCGGGCTGGGCTATTCGGCCTACATCGAGCCGACCGGCGCGGCCACCGGGCATCTGGCCTCCGAGGGCGCCACCATCCGGATGGAGTCGACCGGCAAGATCAACGTCTACGTCAACGGCGGCTCTACCGGCAACAGCCTGGAGACCACAGTGGTTCAGCTGACCGCCGATGCACTCGGCGCCGACATCGACGACGTCGCCACCATCCAGGGTGACACCGCGGTCACCCCGTACGGTGCGGGCACCCAGGGCAGCCGCAGCGGGCCGATGACGGCCGGCGCGGTCAGCGAAGCGGGCGCGATGCTGCGCGAGCAGATCGTCGCGATGGCTGCCGCGCGGCTCGACGTCGACGCTTCCAAGGTCGAGCTGTCCGGCTCGAAAGCCGTGTCGCGCGACGATCCGTCGAAGTCGGTGAGCTTCGCCGACATCGCCTACCGGGCCCACTACGAGCCACAACAACTGCCGCCGGGGGTGTCGGCCTCGCTGGAGGCCACGGCGCGGTTCACTGCTCCCCCGACCGCCCCGATCCACTGGGCCAACGCAACACATGCCTGCACGTGCGAGGTTGACGTCGAAACCGGCCATGTGACCCTGACGCGCTACATCGTCAGCGAGGACGTCGGGCCGATGATCAACCCCAACGTCGTCGAGGGACAGATCGCGGGCGGAACGGTGCAAGGCATCGGCGGTGCCCTGCTGGAACAGATGTCCTACGACGACGACGGCAACCCGCTGTCGTCGACGTTCGTCGACTACCTGCTCCCCACCACCACCGAGGTGCCGCCGATCGAATACGGGCATGTCGAGATCCCCGGACCGGGCGTGGGCGGTTACAAGGGCTGCGGGGAGGGCGGCGCGATCGGGTCGACACCGGCGGTGATCAACGCGATCAACGACGCCTTGGCACCCTTGGGCGTGACCATCACCCGGTTGCCGGCCACCCCCGCGGCGATCGTCGAGGCTGTCGAGCAGGCCAAGAAGTAGCGCAGAGTGGAGCAACAATGGAGTTAGTCAACGAGTTTCGCGTTCCGGTCGCCACGGCGACCGCCTGGACGGTGCTGACCGACGTTCAGCGCGTCGCTCCCTGCATCCCCGGTGCACAGCTACTGTCGGTCGACGGCGACGACTTCACCGGCACGGTCAAGGTCAAGGTCGGCCCCATCACCGTGTCCTACCAGGGCGAGGCGGCGTTCGTCGAGAAGGACGAGGCCGCCCATCGGGTCGTCATCAAGGCCAGCGGCAAGGAGACCCGGGGCAGTGGCAACGCCGCCGCGCTGGTCACCGCGCAGCTCAAAGACGAAGGCACCGAGGCGCAGCCGGCTACCGCGGTCGTCATCACCACCGATCTGACGATCTCGGGTAAAGCCGCGCAATTCGGGCGCGGTGTGCTCGCTGACGTCGCGGGTAACCTGATCGCTCAGTTCGCCGCGCGGCTGGAGGCCAGCCTGGAGACGCCGGCGTCGGGCGGTGCCGCCGGCCAGCCCTCCGCTGCAGCCGGGCAGTCGGCCGCTTCGGCGGCATCGGCCCCGGATGACTCCGTCAATCTGATCAAGGTCGTGGCCGTGCCGGTGGCCAAGCGGTTCGCCCCGGTCGTGGCCGCGCTGGCCGCCGGCCTGGCCGCAGGTTTCCTGCTCGGTCGCCGCAGGCGCCGGCCGCACACCCCACCGCACACCCCA
>CAZLTV010000043.1:16851-19302 GCA_964562545.1 uncultured Mycobacterium sp.
CCGCACACCCCACCGCACACCCCATCGCACACCCCGCCGCACCTCGACGACCTGGTGGCCGCGCTGGCGCGGCTCACGTCATGAAGGCCGCAGCCTTCGCCTATCACCGACCGGAGTCGGCGAAGGAAGCCGCCGACATCCTGGCTGAGCTCGGTGAGGACGCCAAGATCCTGGCCGGTGGGCAGAGTTTGGTGCCGATGCTGGCCATGCGACTGACTCACTTCGAGAACCTGATCGACATCTCCCGGGTCGACGAGTTGTGCGGCATCGACCTCGACGACGGCGCGGTGCGGGTGGGCGCGACGACGTCGCATGCGTTGGTCGGTCAGGACGACGAGGTCGCCGACTCGGTTCCGCTGCTGACGATGGCCACGCCGCACATCGGTCATTTCCAGATCCGCAATCGGGGCACCCTCGGTGGTGCGATCGCCCACGCCGACCCCGCCGCGGAATACGCCGCGGTGGCGCTGGCGCTCGACGCGCGGGTCGAGGCATTGTCCTCGCGGGGCCGCCGCGAGATCGCCGCCGGCGAGCTGTTTACCGGCCTGTGGGAGACCTCGCTGGCGTCCGATGAGATTCTCACCGCGGTGCGGTTCCCGGTATGGGAGGGCCGGTGCGGGTTCGCGCTGGAGGAATTCGCCCGCAGACACGGCGATTTCGCCATCGCGGGTGCGGGGGTCGCGGTCGAACTCGACGGCGAGGACCGGGTGACCCGGTGCGGTATCGGCTTGCTGGGCCTGGGTTCCACCCCGCTGCGCAGCGCCGCCGCCGAGCAGGCGGTTCGCGGACGCACCCCGGCAGAGCTCGACGAGGGCAGCCTGCGCGAGATCGCTCAGGCTGCCATGACCGAGATCGATGACATTCCCTCCGACCAGCAGGGCTCCTCGGCCTATCGGGCGCGGGTCGGTTCCACGATGGTGGCCCGGGCACTGTCCGGGGCACTCGCGGCGGCGAGCGAGAAGGCGTGACGATGCACGAGACACCGGTCGAAATGATCGTGAACGGTCAGCCCGCGCGGCATGTGGCTGAGCCCCGGCTGACGCTGGCCGACTATCTGCGCGAGAAGTGCGGGTTGACCGGCACTCACCTGGGTTGCGAGCACGGCGCCTGCGGGGCCTGCACGGTGCTGCTGGACGGTCAAGCGGTGCGTTCCTGCCTGATCTTCGCGGTGCAGGCCGACGGCCAAGAGGTCACCACGGTGGAGGGCATCGCCGACGACTCCGGTGAGCTCTCCCCGGTGCAGACCGCCATGCGTGAATGCCACGGGCTGCAATGCGGTTTCTGCACACCGGGATTCGTCACCAGCATCACCGCGCTGCTGCGCGACAACCCCGCACCCACCGACGAGGAGATCCGCGAGGGCCTGTCCGGCAACTTCTGCCGGTGCACCGGCTACCAGGGCATCGTGAACGCGGTGCGTCGCGCGGCCGAGACGATGGGTTGACGTCGACCTGGCCATTTTGACCTGGCTTATCGACCCGATCACGTTGACCTGACCGCCGTGGCCTGCTTCGGCGGCGTGTGCGGCATGGTGGAACCATGAGAATCGGTTTCATCGGTCTAGGGAATATGGGCTCGGGCATGGCCCACAACCTGCTGGGCGCCGGCCACGACGTCACGGTCTACAACCGTTCACCCGAGAAAATGGCCGCGCTCGCCGAACGCGGCGCCACCCCGGCCCAGACCGTGGCGGCGGCCTGCGACAACGAGGTCGTCATCTCGATGCTCGCCGACGACGCCGCCCTCGAAGCGGTGACATTCGGCCTCGACGGCGCTGCCGGCATCCTGGAGGCGCTGCCGGCCGGCGCAACACACGTATCGTCGAGCACGATCAGCGTGGCCCTGGCCGGCCGGCTGGCCGCCGCGCATGAAGCCGCCGGGCAGGTGTTCGTCTCCGCCCCGGTGTTCGGCCGCCCGGATGCCGCCGCAGCGGCCAAACTGTTCGTCGTCGCCGCCGGCCCGGCCGCCGCCATGCAGGTGCTGGCACCGGTGTTCGACGCGATCGGTCAACGCACCTTCGTACTGTCCGAAGAGCCGCACCTCGCCAATTTGGTCAAGTTATCCGGCAACTTTTTGATCGCCTCGGTCATCGAATCGCTCGGCGAGGCGCTGGCGCTGGTGAGCAAGGCCGGCGTCGACGAACAGCAATACGTCGAGTTGCTGACCTCGACGCTGTTCTCGGCGCCGGCCTACCGCACTTACGGAAACCTGCTCGCACAGCGGGAATTCGAGCCGGCGGGCTTTGCCGCGCACCTGGGACTCAAGGATGTCCGGCTGGTTCTGACCGCCGGTGAACAACTCGAGGTGCCTCTGCCGGTGGCAAGTCTGCTTCGCGACCGCTTCCTGGCCCTGCTCGCCGGCGGCGGGCGCGACCTGGACTGGTCGGCCCTGGGTGCGCTGGCTGCGTGGGAGGCCGGTGGAACGAGACCGGGCCAGGACACCTAGCCCACA
>CAZLTV010000043.1:19402-25626 GCA_964562545.1 uncultured Mycobacterium sp.
CGACGCTAGCTGGGGACGACGCCGCGCAGTCCGTCGGCCCCGAACAGCGGCTCGAGCATCGAGGACAGATCGGGACCCCGGCGCAGCCCATGCCCACCGTCGACGTTGATGATCTGGCCGGTGATGAAACCGGCTGCGTCGCTGAGGAGAAACACCGCCAAGTTGGCGACGTCGTCAACTTCGCCGACCCGGGGCAGCGGGGTGCAGGCCCGGTAGTCGTCGCTGATCGCCGGGGACTCCAGGATCGGGGCCACCATGTCGGTGCGGGTCAGGCCCGGCCGGATTCCGTTGACCCGCACCGAAGACGGGCCGAGCTCGTCGGCGGCGAGCATCATCAAGTGGTCGAGTGCAGCCTTGCTCGGGCCGTAGGCGCCGAACCAGCGATGGGTGTTGCTCGACGCGATCGACGAGATCCCGATGAACGAACCGCCACCGCCGCGGACCATTTCGCGGGCGGCGTGTTTGACCACGTACATGGTGCCGTTGATATTGAGGTCGACGGTGTTACGCCAGGCCGCGGAATCGATCTGAGTGAGCGGGCCGATCGTCTCCGATCCACCGGCGCTGTGCACGACCCCGTCGAGGCGGCCGTGCCATGCGGTCGCGGCCTCGACCAGCGTCGTCGCTTCCGCCTCATCGGTCACATCAGCCGGTTCGTAGATCACCCGACCCGCGCCCTGCTGGGCCAGACCTTTGATCTCGTCAGCGGCCGCGGCCAGCTTGTCTGCGTTGCGCCCGGCCAGTACCGCGTTGCCGCCCGAGGCGACCACAGCCGCCGCGACTGCCTTGCCGATCCCGCTGCCGCCCCCGGTGATCAGAAACGTTCGATCGGTCAACGAGAGCAGCACCGCAGAACCCCTTCAACCGTACAGATAGAACAGGTTCTAGTTATACGTTACGGCTGGTCGCGGCGGGCCGGCTTCGGCGGACCCAACGTCCGCCAGTCCGGGACATCGGGCGGTAACCCCACCGGGAACCGGTTCTCGTTGTGCGCCGCCCAGTGCGCGTGGCCGAGTTCGTGTATGTGGAAGGCGTGCCGCAGCGCCTCGGTGAAGCCCATCGCGTCGCTGGCGGCGTTAACCGAGTCTTTGACCAGAAGCGCGGCCATCGTGGGCCGTTCGGCGATCCTGCGGGCGAATTCGAGCGTTTTGTCCTCGAGCTCGGCACGGGGGAACACCTTCGACACCATGCCCAGCCGATGTGCCTCATCAGCGTCGATGGAGTCACCGGTCAGCAGCAGCTCCTTGGCCTTGCGCGGACCGAACTCCCACGGATGGGCGTAGTACTCGACACCGGGCATGCCCATCCGCACCGCGACGACGTCGCTGAACTTCGCGTCATCGGCGGCCACGATCAGATCGCAGGCCCAGATCAGCATCAGCCCGGCCGAGATCGCGTTGCCCTGAACCTGGGCGACGGTGATCTTGCGCAGGTCCCGCCACCGGCTGGTGTTCTCGAAAAAGTAGTGCCATTCCTGCAGGTAAGTGCGTTCGGCGACAGCGTCCCTAGTCGCCCCGTTGATCCGGAAGGTGGGATGTTGGCCGGGGCCCGGCGTCCGCTCGGCCAGCGCCTCCTCGGAGCCCAGATCGTGGCCCGCGGAGAAGTTCTTACCTCGGGCGGCCAAGATAACGACGCGCACCTCGTCGTCGGCCTCGGCGCGGCCGAATGCCTCGTCGAGCTGCACCAACAGCGTCCGCGACTGCGCGTTTTGCGCGTCGGGACGATTGAGCCAGATCCGTGCGATCCGACCGTCGTCGAGCGTCTCGTATGTCACCTGTTCGGAGTTCGCCGCAGCCGCGCTCATACGAGCACATTACGTCCAACCGACATCCTTAACCGTACCGACCTGGCAGTTGGCTACAGTTGTGTTATGCCCGCGAAATCTGATCCCGCCGACATCGGCGACGTCGAACCGATCGCCGACAGCACCGAACGTCAGGCCCGCCGTGTCGTCGCCGCGTACGCCACCGACGCTGACGAGTGCCGGGTCTTCTTGTCCATGCTCGGCATCGGACCGGCAAAGCTCGACGCCTGATGACCCTCCAGAGCGGTCCACCGGCCCGCTCCGGCACGTCAAAACCTGTGTCTCCCTCGGCGTCGGCCGACTCTGCGCCGCCCACGGCGTCAACAGACTCTGCGCCGCCCACGGCGTCAACAGACTCTGCGCCGCCTACGGCGTCGGCCGACTTCGTTGTCGTGGCCAACCGGCTTCCGATCGACATGATCACTCACCCCGACGGCACCGTCGAGTGGAAACGGAGCCCGGGCGGCCTGGTCACCGCGCTGGAACCGCTGCTGCGCAAGCATCGAGGAGCCTGGATCGGTTGGCCTGGAGTACCCCAGGAACCCGACGATCCGAACGTCGATGAGGAACCCATCGAACAGAACGGGTTGTTCCTCGTGCGGGTCCGGCTGTCCGCCGACGATATCGCGGACTACTACGAGGGCTTCTCCAACGGCACGCTGTGGCCGCTCTACCACGATGTGATCGTCAAGCCGACCTATCACCGGCAGTGGTGGGACCGCTACGTGGACGTGAACCGGCGCTTCGCCGAGGCCGCCGCCCGCACCGCGGCCGAGGGCGCCACAGTGTGGGTGCAGGACTATCAACTGCAATTGGTGCCGAAGATGCTGCGCATGCTGCGTCCCGACCTCACCATCGGGTTTTTTCTGCACATCCCGTTCCCGCCGGTCGAGCTGTTTATGCAGATGCCGTGGCGGACCGAGATCGTCGAAGGCTTGCTGGGCGCCGACCTGGTCGGTTTCCACCTGCCGGGCGGTGCACAGAATTTCTTGATCCTGGCTCGTCGGCTGGTGGGCGCCAACACGTCCCGCGCCACAGTGGGTGTGCGGTCGCGCTTGGGTGAGGTTCAGGTGGGGTTCCGCACCGTCAAGGTCGGCGCGTTCCCGATTTCCATCGACGCGGGCGAACTCGACCGTCAGGCCCGCAGCAAGGCCATTCGACAACGGGCCCGCGAAATTCGCAACGAACTGGGCGACCCGCGCAAGATCCTGCTTGGTGTCGACCGCCTGGACTACACCAAGGGCATCGACGTGCGTCTGCACGCCTTCTCCGAACTGCTGGCCGAAAAGCGGATCGACCGCGAGGACACGGTGCTGATTCAGCTCGCCACCCCGAGCCGCGAACGGGTGGAGAGTTACAAGGTGATGCGCGAGGACATCGAGCGCCAGGTCGGTCACATCAACGGCGAGTACGGCGATGTCGGACACCCGGTCGTGCACTATGTGCACCGGCCGGTCCCCCGTGAAGATTTGGTGGCGTTCTTCGTCGCCGCCGACGTCATGCTGGTCACACCGCTGCGTGATGGCATGAACCTCGTCGCCAAGGAATATGTCGCGTGCCGCAGCGATCTTGGCGGCGCGCTGGTGCTCAGTGAGTTCACCGGTGCCGCTGCGGAACTGCGGCAGGCCTACCTGACAAATCCACACCACCTCGACGGCGTCAAAGACGCGATCGAGGCGGCGCTGAACCAGTCACCGGAAGAAGGCAGGCGACGCATGCGGGCGTTGCGGCGCCAAGTCCTCGCCCACGATGTCGACCGCTGGGCGCGCTCGTTCCTGGACGCGTTGGCCAACGCCGACGCCGACAAACCGCGCAACCAGATCGGCGCGACGTAGCTGGTCGGCCGCGCGCCGCGGGGTCTTCTCGGTGGGCTCGCCGATGGGCCTGGTGGTTGGCCTGGTGGTTGGCCTGGTGGTTGGCTTGGTGGGTGACTTGGTCAGCGCGGGTCGCCCAACCCCATCGCGGCCGAAAAGCCGCGCTGGGGATCGCGGTCGGCGAAGTAGTCGCGCAGCGCGTCGGACAACTGCGCCGGGTCCCAGATCTCACCGTCGGCGCTGAACTGGCGCTCCGCCGTCGGGGGCGCAAGCAGTGTCACCGTCGGACCATAAACGATGAACAGCTGCCCGTTGACGGCCTCGGAGGCCGGGGAAGCCAAGAACCGGACCACGTTGACGACATGCTCGGGAGACAGCGGATCCACCCCGCCGTCGGGCAGATCGGGGACGTCACCGAACACCCCGGCCGTCATCGCGGTACGAGCCCTGGGGGCAATGGCGTTGGCGCGCACCCCGAACCGCTCCAGCGCCCGCGCCGCCGATAAGGTCAGCGCAGTGATTCCGGCCTTGGCCGCCCCGTAATTGGGCTGTCCGACCGGACCGGAGAGCCCAGCTTCGGAGCTGGTGTTGATGATCCGCCCGTAGACCCGGCCATCACCGGCCTTGGCCTTCGAGCGCCAGTAGGCCGCCGCGTTGCGGGTCAGCAGGAAATGTCCGCGCAGATGCACGGCGATGACGGCGTCCCACTCCTCGTCGGTCATGTTGAACAGAATCCGGTCTCGGGTAATGCCGGCATTGTTGACCACGATGCCCAGACCGCCGAACCGGTCTGCGGTCTCGACCAGACCGTCGGCGGTGGCGCGTTCGCTGATATCGCCGGCTACGGCGACTCCCTTCGCACCAGCTGCCGAGATCTCCTCCAGGACATCGGAAGCGTCTAGTGCCGCGGCAATGTCGTTGACGACGACGGTGGCGCCGGCTCGGGCCAGTCCGATCGCCTCGGCGCGGCCCAGGCCCGCGGCGGCGCCCGTCACCACTGCGACGCGACCGGACAGATCCGTAGCGGCCACGCTGTTCGACGAAGGCTCCGAGGACTCTGCAGAAGACATTGCGACGAATACCTCTAGTCGTGGCGGATCAGGGCCGCGCGCGGGCACTCGGCAACGGCCTGCTCGGCCGCCTGCTCCTGCTCCGCCGGGATCGGGTCGGCCTTCACGACCGCGTAGTCATCGTCGTCGAGGTCGAACAGGTCAGGGGCGATTGCCACACAGACGGCGTTGCCCTCGCATCGGTCGCGATCCACTTGCACTCGCATGAGAACCTCCTGCCGGTCCGGCTGCCCCGACACCCTGTCGGGCGCCAGGGGGTGACACCACCCTGGACCCCAAGACTAGAACGTGTTACAACCGGGGAGAGGTTCAGGGCCGCCCACTCCGTCAAGTCGGCGCCCGGGTGACCACCCGTAGACAAGTGAGGACGGTGTGATGCGGATCGGCTACACCCCTGAACAGGAGGAGCTTCGCCGCGAACTGCGGGCCTATTTCGCCGCGCTCATGACTCCCGACCGGGCCGAGGCGCTGGCCAGCAACGACGGCGAGATGGGGCGCGGAAACGTCTACCGCGAGACGGTCGCCCAGATGGGCCGCGACGGATGGCTCACGCTGTCGTGGCCCACCGAATTCGGCGGGCAGGCCCGCCCCCCGATCGACGCCCTGATATTCAACGACGAAGCAGCGATCGCGAACGTCCCGGTGCCGTTCCTGACGATCAACAGCGTCGCACCGACCATCATGGCCTTCGGCACCGACGAGCAGAAGAACCACTTCCTGCCGAAGATCGCGTCGGGCGAACTGCACTTCTCCATCGGCTACTCAGAACCCGGCGCCGGCACCGACCTGGCCTCACTGCGGACCACCGCGGTGCGTGACGCAGACGAATACGTCATCAACGGCCAGAAAATGTGGACGTCCCTGATCGCCTACGCCGACTACGTCTGGCTGGCCGCTCGGACCAATCCCGAAGCCAAGAAGCACCGCGGCATCTCGATGCTGATCGTGCCGACCACCGCGCAGGGCTTCTCGTGGACACCGGTGCACACGATGGCCGGTGTCGACACCAGCGCCACCTACTATTCCGATGTCCGGGTACCGGTGGGGAACCTCGTCGGCGCGGAGAATGCCGGCTGGCAACTGGTCACCAACCAGCTCAACCACGAGCGCGTGGCGCTGGTGTCGGCCCAGCCGATCTTCGTGGCGCTGGACGGCGTCCGGGAGTGGGCGCAAAACACCAAGGACGCACACGGCAGACGCCACATTGATTCGCAGTGGGTGCAGCTCAACCTCGCTCGCGTGCACGCCAAGGCCGAGGTGCTCAAGTTGATCAACTGGGAACTGGCCTCGGCAGCCGGACCGGACGGTGACGCCACCCCATCGCCTGCCGACGCGTCGGCGGCCAAGGTGTACGGAACCGAATTGGCCACCGAGGCATACCGGCTGTTGATGGAGGTGCTCGGCACCGCTGCGACACTGCGCACCGATTCGGCGGGCGTACTGTTGCGCGGCCGGATCGAGCGGATGCACCGCTCCTGCCTGATCTTGACCTTCGGTGGCGGCACCAACGAGATCCAGCGCGACATCATCGGCATG
>CAZLTV010000044.1:0-15310 GCA_964562545.1 uncultured Mycobacterium sp.
GCGAACAGCGCCATCTGCAGCTGGTTGACGAAGCTTTGCCGCTGTTCTTCTGTTGTCAGCCCAACCATGCTGATCACCGACACCCTGGCGCGATACCCGTCGGCAGGGGTGAGCAGCACGCCGGGGTCGACCGGCGTTCCCGACCCACCGAACAGCGGGTCGTTGACCATTGCCGCGTGCAGGTTCTGCGCGATGTCGCCGGCGATCTTGTCGGCGGCGGCGAGACCACTGACGTCTTCCGGCAGGTCCTCGAGCGTCGCGATGAACCCAGGAAGGGTCGGTGAGGCTGTTCTGCCATAGTGTTGCAACGCTTCTCGCAGAACGGCACGTGCCCTGCTGGCTCGCTGGCTCGGGCCCGAGATCAACGCGCGCGGTTCCAATGCCGCACACGCCGATTCCACCGCGTCGGTGAACTCGTCGGGGTCGTCGACGACACTGGCAAAGTCGGGCAGCGGCTGAAACGCCAGCGGTCGTCCGCTGGATCGGCGTGGTGTCCACACCCGCACATCGGTGTCGCGCAGGTACTGTGCGGCTCGCGTGTCGTCCGAACGCCGCCAACCGTCGGGCCGTTGCGGCCAGGCCGTTCCTAGCCGAGAGAGGTCGTTGTTGGGGTCCAATACGATCGACGACACTCCGCGCAGTGCGCACTCTTCGACCAGCCGGCGGATCAGTACGGTTTTTCCGGAGCCGGACCCTGCGAAAATCGCGATGTGTTTGCGCAACGCTGACAGCTCCACCGTCACGGGTTCGCCGGTGCGCGCGGCCTGACCGAGCGGAATCTCGTTGTCGGACAGCTCCGTCACCGGTTCGGTATCAGGTTCTGGTTCTGGTTCTGGTTGCGACTCAACCACAGCGGCTGCAACCGGCGGCGCCTCGATGTCCGGCACCGGCGCTTCCGGCGCCTCGGTGAACCCGGCTGCAGCCTCACCGCCGAGGGCTTGCCGCAACAAGCTCAGCCCGTGGGCGGGCCGGCGGAGGCGCAACCAACCGGGCAGATCGGGGTGGTCGTCGGCCATCAGGTCGCGTAGGGCAATCATGGTGCGCAGATCGTCATCGGCGAGCTCGAGAGTCCGTGCGCCGGCAGCCTGTGCCTCGTCGATCAGCGCGGCGGTCTTGGGCCCGGTCGGCCACGGCGTGTTGCGCAGGAAGAACAGTCGGCGGCGGTCTGATCCCGGTTGCAATCCTGCTGCCGTGAAAGCCTTTTGGATGCGACTCTGGGCAGATCGGGCGTTACTGGCAGCGATCGCGCGGAACGCCCAGTGCCGTTCGTCGTCAGCGGCCGGGTCGATGCTCTGACGCAGCCTTCCGTGCAGCACGACGTGCGCCCCGGGTGGCGGATCACACGTGTACGCGTGGTCCTCGTCGCGTTCGGCGATCCACGCGGTCAGCGTCGCGCTGAGCAGCTCGGGCACCGTGACGTCCTCACCCTCGTGGTCCAGTGCGGCCGCGGGTACCGCGCGGCGACGGTACTGTGCGAAAACCTGATCCAGCGCGGCCGAAGAAGTGCCGGTCTGCTCGGCGGACTTTGCAGACCAACTGGGCGCCGCCTCGACAGCGAGGTGCTGCAGTTCGATGAGCTCGTCGTGCCGCAGACATTCCCGCACATGGGTGTCTGCGCGGATGAGCAACTGGCGCGGGGTGTAGTCGCGGGCGTCGTCGAATGCGTTCGGAAGAATCGGCCAGCTCGCATAAGGCGGGTGGAAGCCCACCGCCGAGTAGCTGACGGCGAAGCGGCGCTCCAGAATCGCACGCCCGACCTCGGCGGTCGGCAGCGCAGCCAGCGGCGCGGTCACCCGGAACCGGTCGGCGACGCTGGCCGTGGCCCGGTACTGCACGCTCTCCCACACCGAGGGCAGACACGCCACCACCGCCACCGTGCGCCGCATCGTCTGCCGCAGCGTCATGAGTCCGTGCGCGACGTCTTCGAGCACGCCGTCACCGCCGGCGCCGCCCTCGTGGGCCATCGACTGCGCCAGCAAGGTATCGATCTGGTCGACTGCGAGCACGGCGGGGCCGGCCACCGCCACCAGCCGGGCGATGTCGCGAACGCAGTCTTGGGCCGACTGCGGGGGGCTGCGCAGACCCCACCGGGCACGGTCGTCACCGCCGATCTCGTCGCTGTCCTGCAGGTAGGCCTCACCGATGTCATGGGCGGTGAGGTCCGCGGCAGCCAGTAAGACCAGTGCGCGCAGCGCCTGATGGCTTTGCCGTACCGGATCTTTGCGCACCGCGGCGAGTGCGTTGACGAACCGGTTCAGGGTCTCGGGTTCGAGGTCGTTGTCTCCGATGATGGCGCGCCGGTCGGCGCGCGAGACGTGCGCGACGGACGACAGCTCCCAGAGTAGATCCTTGAGCTGTGTTTCTCGTGCGGCGCCCGGTCGCCCCAGGCTTTCGAGGACGCCGTTGCGCACCGATTCCCAAAAGCTCGCCGCGTCAAGCAGTTCCACGACGAAGAAGTAGCCGCCACCGGCTTGGACGCGGTCGCGAATCTGTCCCAGTAGATGAGTCTTGCCGGAGCCGGCCTGCCCGCGAATCACGACCCCCAGCGGCGTCGACATCGGTTCGCGCACCGCATCGCCGAACGCATCCAGCACGTCGTCGATAGCATGCTCGTTGAGTCCTGCGACGTGCGTGACCTGCGGTCGCCACAGGTCATCGGATGTGGGGGCCCAGGTCAGGCGCAGGGCGGCGAGGGCTTCACGTTGCGCTGTATCCATCATTCGATCGCGATCAGGTGTTTGGGCCGGTCGCCGATCACCACGGCGGCGGCGTGGTCGGCGGCGGTCAGCGTCTTCTGGTTTTCTTCGGGAATCAGGGCCACCCCGGTCGTGCGGAACAGGCTTTTCAGCGCGGTGTCGACGTCGTCGCGGGCCGCGTCGAGTTCGGTGCGCAGCTTACTCAGCGGGACCCAGCCGCCCGGGCGCGGCGCGAGCCGCCGGTAGGCCGACCGGACCCGGTCCTCCATCGTGTCCTCGGTCGGCGTGTTCTCCTGGTCTGTCTGGGCGGGCCAGAACAGCTCGGCCAGGCTCTGGTCCGATCGCTGCAGGTGGCGGCCAAGGGCGGCGAGCACGGTGTAGAGCGCCTTGGCGGGGCCGGTGGATCGCGGGGGCGGCCCGGCCGCGATGATGTCGCGGCACAGCCGCCAGCCACGGTCGGTCAGTTCGTGGACGTAGCGGCCCTTGACCCGGTCGGACTCAACCAGGCCAAGCCTGTTGAGCTTGTCCCGGCCCGCTTTGTCCAGCACCGGGCCGAGCGCCACCAGCTCAGGGTTGGGCACCGGCCGGGATTCGGCCATCAGCACGATGAGCACGGCTCGTTCTGTTCCGGTCAGATCCGACGGCGTCACGCTCACACAGCCAACTTAACGGCGTACGGCAGTATTGCGTTCGGCATGGTCGACGGTGAAGGCACTCCGCGCGTCTCGCGGCGCCCGCATATTGTGCGGTTGGCGCTGTTCGTGGCGGTCTTGGGCGTGTTGTTCTATTTGGTCGCCGTGCAGCGTGTCGTCGATGTCGACTACGTGCGCGGGTTGGTGGCCTCGACGGGCCCGTTGGCGCCACTGACCTATGTGGTGATTTCGGCGTTGCTGGGCGCAGTGCTGGTGCCCGGGCCGCTGCTGGCGGCCGCCAGCGGGTTTCTGTTCGGGCCGCTGCTGGGCACGTTCGTGACGCTGTTCGCAGCTGCGGGCACCGCGGTGGTAGCGAGCTTGGCCGGCCGGCGCGCCGGGCGTGACAGTGCCCGCGCATTGCTGGGCCGCGAGCGCGCGGCGCGTATCGACGGGCTGATCGAGCGACGCGGCTTGTGGGCGGTCGTCGGGCAGCGGTTCGTACCCGGCATTAGCGACGCGCTGGCGTCCTACACGTTCGGGGCGTTTGGGGTGCCGGTCTGGCAGATGGTCGTCGGTTCGTTCATCGGGTCGGCGCCCAGGGCGTTTTCCTACACCGCTGCCGGTGCGACGATCGGGGAGTTCTCGGCTCCGCTGGCGATCGCCGCGGTTGCGGTGTGGTGTGCGACGGCGGTGATCGGGGCGTTCGCCGCCCACCGTGGCTGGCGGGCGTGGCGGGGCCGGCGCTGAGACCGTTGATCACGTTGCGAATACGCGTTCCCGGTTGCTCCAACCGACGCGCAACGACGGGAAGGCACGTTCGCGAGGGTAGCCTGGTCAGCCATGCGGACCACCGCTGGGATCGTCTTGACCGACGAGTTCCGTCATGCCCTTGAGCTGCTGGCCGGCGGCCGCCATGCCTTTGTGACCGGCAAGGCGGGCACCGGCAAGTCGACGCTGATCCGGCGCTTCATCGCCGATACCGACCGCAATGTGGTTGTCGTCGCGCCGACGGGTATCGCGGCGCTCAACGTCGACGGCTACACGATTCACCGTCTGTTCGGGTTCCGCACCACCACGACACTCGCCGATGTCCGCGGCGGCGAGTACCGGCCTGGCCGCTTCGCCAAGACGCTGGCCACACTGCAGACGTTGGTCATCGACGAGGCCTCGATGGTTCGCGCCGACGTGTTCGACATGGTGGCCGGTGCGCTTGAACGGTTCGGACCGGCGCCCGGGACACCCTTCGGGGGTGTGCAGGTCGTACTGGTGGGCGACCTTTATCAGCTGCCGCCGGTGGTCAGCGAGCATGAGAGCGCGTTCTTTTCGGGTCCGTCGGCGCATTATGAGACGCCGTATTTCTTCTCGGCGAATGACTTTCGTCGCGACGACTTCCCGACGGTGACGCTGACGACGGTGTTCCGCCAGCTCGGCGACGACCGGATGACAGCGATCCTGAACGAGATACGCGAAGGCGTGCTGTTGGGGCACGCCCAGGAGCAACTCAACGCCCGCGCCGACGCTGACTTCGTGCCTCCCGACGACGAGTTCTGGCTGACGTTGGCTCCGACTAATCGGCTCGTCACCGCGCGCAATCGCCAACAGCTCGGGCGGCTTGCCGGTGATGAAATGGTCCACCACGCCAAGGCTTCGGGCGATCTGTCGCTGTTCGATCCGCCGGTCGAAGAAACCCTGCGGTTCAAGGTCGGTGCCCAGATCATGATGCTGAACAACGATCAGACCGGCCGTTGGGTCAATGGAACGATCGGTCGGGTCGTCGGCGTCGACTACGACCGCTACGGGGCGGTCGTTGAGGTCGAGTTCCACGACGGCACCTGCGCCGACGTGACACCGTTCACGTGGGAGGCGACTCGGCCGGTGGTGACGGGCGGTTCGCTGGGCCGGGAGGTCATCGGTTCATACACGCAGTTGCCGTTCAAGCTGGCGTGGGCGATCACCATCCACAAGAGCCAGGGCCAGACGCTGGATCGGCTGATCGTGGACCTCACCGGCGGCATGTTCTCGACCGGGCAGCTCTACGTCGCGCTGAGTCGCTGTACGTCGCTGGCCGGGCTGGTGCTCAAACGGCCGGTGCTGCCGAAGGATCTGAAGACCGATCGGCGCATCGCCCGCTTCCTGCGTGCCGCAGCGGGCTCGGACGGGGTGCGTCGGTATTGCGCGATCGGGATGCTGACGGTGGGCGAGGAAGGCCGGATGTCGCGGCCCAGGCCGGTGGAGTTCGCGGTGGCGTTCGACGACGGCACGGCGGTCTCGACGCTGATCAACCCGCAGCGCGATCTGGCTGATGCACGACAGTTGTTCGGGATCAACGTATCCGATGTGTTGCTGGCTCCGACGCTGCGCGAAGCGTGGGCGATGATCGCGCCGATGTTAGCCGGATGCACACCGGTCGGAGTCGGGGTCGACGAGCAGCTCGGACTGATCGACTTCGAGCTCAAACGGTTGGGATATGTGACGACGATGCCGCTGGGGGTCGATCTGGGCCGGGTACGGGCGGCGGGGGTCACCGCCCTTCAGCGGGCACGCGAGGCGCTCAACGCGCACATCCGGGCCGAGGCCGAGGACGGGTCCTCGGCCTTCGACGAACCCGAACCGCAAGAATCGATGTCCGGGCTGCTGGTCAGCCGCGATGAGGGTGTTGCGACACCGTCGGCCGGTCACCTGCCGGCGTTGTCGGCGCTGTTGCGAATCAGCCGCGACGTGGGCGCTGTCCTACTAGGCGCCGTGCCACCGAACAACGGCGGGGACGCCGGGTGGGACACCGCCGCCCGCCGGTCGGTGGCTGACCAACTGCGCGCAGCCGTGGCGCGGGTTCGATTGCCCACCGAGGTGGTCGACCGGCTGCGCACCGCCGAAATGTTGCTCGGCATCGAGATTCTTTCCGAAGCAGCGCTTCTCGATAACTACCGAATCGACGACGTGCTGGTTCCCGGTGCCCGCATCTGTTTCACCGGGACCGCGCAGGACGACACCGGGCGCATCGTGGAGCGTTGGGAGATGGAGGACCTGGCCCGCTCGGTTGGCCTAACCCCGGTCAAGACAGTGTCCAAGACGCGCTGCGACGTGCTGGTTGCCGCCGAACCCGGCACACAGTCCGGGAAAGCACGCAAGGCGCAGGACTACGGAAAGGCTCTGGTTAGCGCGGACGAGTTCTTCGCGTGGTTGGCAGCCCGCCCCGTGCGGTAGCAGGCAGGTGAGATCATGACGAACGTGTCTGCGTCTGTGACTGTGTCCAGTGCGTTCGCGTCCGATAACGCCGCACCGGCACACCCTTCGGTTCTCGAAGCGTTGCAGCGCGCCAACAGCGGCTCGATGAGCTCCTACGGCGCCGATCCTGTCACAACCCGAGCGGTCGAGTCTCTCAGGAGTGCGTTCGACTCACCCGGTGCCGAGGTGTTGTTCACCTTCACCGGCACGGCGGCGAACGTGGTCTCGCTGGCGGCCGCGACCCGGCCGTGGCACGAGATTCTGTGCAGCGACATCGCGCACGTGCTGGTCGACGAGGCGGGCGGACCGGTCCGGCTTTCCGGCTCCCAGCTGACTCGTCTGCCCGGCGACGACGGCCTGATCGACCCCGAAACGCTGGCCCGCCACGTGCACGGTCGCGCCGCGGTGCACCATTCGCAGCCACGCATAGTCACCATCACCCAGTCCACCGAGAACGGGCGGGTGTGGACCGGGACGGCGATCTCCGAGTTTGTCGATCGTGCCCACGCTCTGGGCCTGTTGGTTCATGTCGACGGGGCTCGCGTCGCCAATGCGGTTGCCGCGCTGCGCATCAGCCCCGCCGAGGCCATCGGTGATGCCGACATCGTCTCCGTCGGCGGCACCAAGAACGGCATGATGTTCGGTGATGCGATCTTGGTGCGTCGACCCGAGCACTTCGACGGTATCCATTTCGTACAGAAGCAAATCGGACAGCTGGCCAGTAAGAATCGTTATGTCGCAGCGCAGTTCGAGGCTATGTTCGCCGAGGGCCTATGGCTCGCGACCGCGACACACGCCAACGCGATGGCTGCCCGGCTCGCTGAGGGTCTGTCGGCGTTGGGCCTAAAGCTCACCTCCCCCACGGAAGCCAACGAGGTGTTCGTGGCGCTCGACGCCGAGGCGCGTCACCGGCTCGCCAAGACACACGCCGTACACCAGCCCGACGCCTCGGAGCCTGCGGTGCGGTTCGTCTGCTCATGGGCTACCACCGCGGGCGAAGTCGACCGCGTGTTGGCCGTGCTGCGGGAGCTGCTCTAGGGCTGCGGGACGTGGCACTAGGCTTCGATCGACATGCGGTCGCACACTAGGGCTGATCGCGAGCCGGGCCGCGAACCGGCTGCGTGATCATCCGCTGAAGATGCCGCTGATGCCTCCGTACACGCCGAGCCCGGCGGTGATCACGATGACGGTGGCGACCACGATTCGGTAGGCACCCTTGAGCCGGTATTGCTCCGGGAGCACTCGGCTGGCCAGCAAGTAGAGGAACCCGAGCACGATGGGCAGGAGCAGGGCGTTGAGCACCTGGACTGCGATGCTGAGGTTGACCAGGTTGACCCCGGACAGCACGAACGCCGCTCCGACGATCAGGATCACCAGGTAGACGATGTAGAAGGCTGGTGCCTCCTTGGGGTTTCCCGACAACGAACGCGGGTAGCCCAGCACCTCGCCGAGCCCCCACGCGGCGGTCAGCGACACCACGATCGCCGCGACCATCGCGGCGCCGACGAAGCCGAGGGAGAACAGGATGGTGCCTGCGGTCTCACCGAGCAGTGGGGTGAGTGCACCGGTGATGTCACCGATCGTGTCCAGTGTTTCGCCGGGGTTTTCCTTGCCAATGGTGGCTGCCACCGCGATCAGCACCGCGGCCATGATCAGTTGGGTCACGACGGCACCGACGGCGGTGTCGATCCGGCTGGCTTTGAGGTGCTCTGGGCCCAGACCTTTGTCGACCACTGCAGACTGTTGGTAGAAGACCATCCACGGCATGATCACCGCGCCGATGTTGGCCGCGACGAGATACAGGTATTCAGGGTTGGCCAGCGGTTGGTCGGCCTGCGCCGCGGCGATCTCGCTGAGCCGGGGTGCGGCGTCGACCATCACCACGAAGAAGACGAGTTCGAAAGCCCCCAGCAGCACCGCCACCCGTTCGACGGAGCGGTAGGAACCAGTGAGCACGACCGTGGCCAGAAACAGCGTGACGGCGAGCACCGATACCCACGTCGGGATCCCGAAGATCTGCCCGACACCAGCGATTCCGGCGAATTCAGTGATGATCGCCCCGGCGCACGCCACCAGCAGTGTGCCGACCGAAAACCAGGCCCAGAACGGCCCGAACTTCTCCCGGATGAGCTCGCCGTGGCCACGTTTGGTGATCAGTCCGAGCCGCACAGTCAGCTCTTGGGCGATGTAGAGGATCGGCATCAGGATGAACTGCAGCATCAGCAGCCGATAGCCCCACTGGGCGCCGCTTTGGGCCGCGGTGACCACGCTTCCGGCATCGGTGTCGGCAAGCATGACCACGATGCCGGGACCGAATACGGTCAGCACGGTCAGCCATTGGGGGGACCGTGACTTCGCCGGCCCGGCGCTGGTGGCGTCGGTTTTCGGCGGTGACGACGTGTCGGCCTCAGGTAGATCTGCGGCCATCAATCCCCCCTCGGTCGCTGTCGGGCAACAGCTGGAGGAAATCTAGCATGGGCAGGCTAACCTTGGTTAGCCAACGTCGGTCGGCTTTCACGATGCTGCGGGCACTCCTCGGCAACCGCTCCTGCACATCCAGTCGCGCGGGCGGAGCAGGCATGGTCGGCGTCGGCGGGCCGAGCATCCATCGCCGTCCGCGCGACGAGAACGGGCCATCGTGGCTAGTCTTTGCCCTATGCCGACGCCGAACACCCCGGAGAACACCGCATTTCACTCGCTTCTGCAGCGGCAAGTCCGTCGCGAGTTCACTGCCTCCCATCAGTACACCGCGGTGGCGATCTACTTCGACGGGGCCAACCTTCCCCAACTCGCCCAGCGCTTCTACGCCCAGGCCAGCGAGGAACGCAGTCACGCAATGATGATGGTGCAGTATTTGCTCGATCGTAACCTGGAGGTCCACATCGACGGCCTCGATCCACTGGTCAACAGATTCGACTCCGTGCGCGACGCAGTGGCGCTCGCGCTGCGCCAAGAACAGGAGGTCACCGCCCAAATCACCGAACTCACAAAGGCAGCACGCAACGACGACGATTTCCTCGGCGAGCGGTTCATGCAGTGGTTCCTGCAAGAGCAGGTCGAAGAGGTGGCCAGTATGACCGCGCTGCTGTCGGTGGTTGACAGCGCCGCCGGAAACATGTTCGACCTCGAGTCCTACGTCGCACGTGAACTCAATGCCCTTCCTGCACAGGCTGATCCGACAGCCCCCAAGGCCGCCGGCGGCGGACTCTAAGCAGCGGGTTGAGATCAGGTCTGGTGTCGCGCCGACCACCCGAGTTTTGAGGCACGTCGCGGGCGGGTAAGCCCTGGGCATGAGTCCAGTTCCGGCTGTGTTGTTCGACGTGGACGGCACCCTCGTCGATTCCAACTACGTGCACGTCCACGCGTGGCAGCGCGCATTCCACGATGCGGGCGTGCCGATGGAGACGTGGCGGGTACACCGCAGCATCGGCATGGACGGCTCCACGCTCGTGCACGACTTACTCGAACAGGTCGACCGTGCCCCCGACGAGGATCTCGTGTCCCGGCTTAAGCATGCACACCACGAGTATTACCAACGCGATGGGCCGCTGCTGGAGGCGCTGCCCGGCGCGCGTGAACTAGTCCGATGCGTCGCCGACATGGGACTTCAGGCGGTGCTGGCCACGTCGGCCCCTCGGGACGAACTCGAGAAGTTGCGCAAGGTTTTGGGCTGCGATGACGTACTCGCGGCCACGACATCGGCGGAGGACGTCGACACCGCCAAACCCGAGCCCGAGATTGTGCAGGTAGCGCTGGAGCGAGTCAACGTGACCGCCGAGCAGGCGGTGTTCGTCGGCGATGCGGTTTGGGATGCACAGGCATGTGTTCGTGCACAGGTGCCGAACATCGCTGTGCTCAGCGGGGGCTTCGGCCGTGACGAACTGCACCTCGCCGGCGCCGGTGAGGTGTTCGAGAATGCTCGTGAACTGCTGGAAAACCTCGACTCCAGCGCTATCGGCAAGCTTGCCGGCAGCGAGTGAGCGCGGCGAGGCGCGCTATTCAGAAGGCGGAATGCAGTAACGGGCAAGCTGTTCGGTGAGCTCCTGAGCGTAGCTCAGCTGCCTGCTCAGGGTCTGGCAAGCTTCGCCGGCCCGGCGGTGGTAGAGCGCAAGGTCCTCGCCGGCACGTGCACGGTCGGAGTCGGTGGCCTCCGCGGAGCTCAGGACCTCCAAAGCGGAAAGTAGCTCACGCATTTCATCGATGGTGAACCCTAGCGGCTTCATCCGTCGGATCGCGATCAGCCGTGCGACATCGTCGGGGGTGTAGAGGCGGAACCCGCCGACCGAACGCGCCGAGGGCACCACAAGGCCGACCTCGTCGTAGCGCCTGATGGTCTTGATGGAAAGTTCGGTGCGCGCCGAAACCTCCCCAATCTGCAGCAGCTCGACCGGACCAGTGTCCTCGCCCACGTTCCTAGTGTGCTCCGCTGAGCTGCCCGGACAACCGCGCGTGCCGTTCGGCGCTGCTGTCGTTCATGCCGACGATGCTGGCCTTCTTGCCTTTCGCCGCGTATTTGGTGGCGATGGCGTCGAGAGTGGCAACGGTCGAGGCGTCCCAAATGTGGGCCTCGCTCATGTCGATAACGACGTTGGCGGGATCACCGGCGTAGTCGAACTGGTACACCAGGTCATTGCTGGAGGCGAAGAACAGCTCGCCCTTGACCGAGTAGATGCGGGTCCCGGCGTCGGTGTCGTCGACTACCACCACCTCGGTGAAGTGGGCGACCCGGCGAGCGAACAGCACCATCGCCGCCAGAGTGCCGACAGCGACCCCGTAGGCGAGGTTGTCGGTGGCTACCGTGACGGCGACAGTCGCGAGCATCACGAAAGTCTCGCTCTTGGGCATGCGGCGCAACGTTTTCGGGTTGATGCTGTGCCAGTCCAAAGTGGCCACCGAGACCATGATCATCACCGCGACGAGAGCGGCCATTGGAATTTTTGCCACCATGTCGCCGAGACCCACCACCAGGCCGAGCAGGAAGACGCCGGCCAGGAAGGTCGAGATGCGGGTGCGGGCGCCGCTGACCTTGACGTTGATCATGGTCTGTCCGATCATCGCGCAGCCGCCCATCCCGCCGAAAAACCCAGTGACGACGTTGGCCACACCCTGGCCCACTGCTTCGCGGGACTTGTTGGAGTGGGTGTCGGTGATGTCGTCGACAAGTTTGGCCGTCATCAACGATTCCAGCAGCCCGACCAGGGCCATCGCCAACGCGTAGGGCGCGATGATGCGCAGGGTTTCGATGGTGAACGGGACGTCGGGAATGAGCAGAGCGGGCAGATTGGACGGTAGCTGGCCTTCGTCTCCGACATCGGGCACGTTCCAGCCGGCGAACACCGTGGCCACGGTCAGTACGGCGATGGCGACCAGCGGCGCGGGGATCGCGGTGGTCAGCCGCGGCAGTGCCACAATCACCAGGATGCCGATGGCGACCATCGGATAGACGAGCCACGGCACTCCCAGCAGGTGCGGCATCTGGGACAGGAAGATGAGGATGGCCAGCGCGTTGACGAAGCCGACCATGACGCTGCGCGGCACAAAGCGCATCACCTTGGCCACGCCGAGCCCGCCGAGCACGAGTTGGATCGCTCCGGCCAGGATCACGGTGGCGATCAGGTAGTTCAATCCGTGGCTGGCCACCAGCGGTGCGATAACGAGAGCGACCGCGCCGGTGGCAGCGGAAATCATGGCGGGGCGGCCGCCCACGATCGCGATGGTGACGGCCATCGTGAAGGACGCGAACAGCCCGACCCGCGGGTCAACTCCGGCGATGATGGAAAACGAGATCGCCTCCGGGATCAAAGCCAGGGCCACCACCAGTCCGGCGAGCACTTCGGTGCGCAGCCGACGGGGTGAACGCAACGCGGCAAGCACCGACTGTTCCTCTTGTGGCGTGACCTGGCGCTGCGACGTTCCCAACACTGCTCCCTTCGCATGACACACGCAGGGTCGAGGCGCGCGCCATTGCGCGAAAGGTATTGCGTGATCCCTGAATTGACATGAATTGACATGAATCGGTCCGAATGAACACGAACGGAGGTGACCTGATGCCGCCATTCAAAACCGTCATACTGCGCCGGCACGCCCAGCGTGTCCGGCGGTTGGCAACTCTACCCTCGCAGGAGGGTTGCGGCGCACTATCGTGTTGAGCGCCACAGAGCGGGATTCATTGAGACTGCGCCCACGTTCTCGGTCGCCGGCGCCGTGCGAGGCAATGTCGCCGCCGGCGCCGTGGCAGGCGATGTGACCGACGCCCAGCGGGCGCGTCAGCACATATCGACGCGCCCGCTGCGGCTCGGCACCGTGCCGACTTGCCGACCTATCCGGCCAGGGCCTCGGCGGCTGGGCCCAGATCGAGGAACTGGGTTTCCCCGTTGGCGTCGTCAAGGCCATCGTTGTCGGTCACGACATAGAGGTTTCCGTTGCCGGCGATCGCGAAGCCTTCGACCTTCTCCTGCACAAACCCGTTGGTGGCCTGCAAGTCGGGTAGCAGGTTGCGCGCCAACGTCTTCGGCAGCACCTGCGGTGCCTCGTCGGCCGAAGTGACCCCGGACTCCTCCGGCATGGCCACCCGGTAGATCGCTTTGACCTGTGCATCGGGACCGTTGAGCTTGTCACGCTCGAGCACCAGAAGCGACCCGTCGTAGACGGCGATCTCGGACAGCCCGATCCAGTCGCCTTCGACGTCGGTGGTCTCGAGCTGATAACCGAACCACTCCCAGGAGTCCTCGCCGGGCGTGTAGCGACCCAGACGGACCACACCCGGCGGGTCACTGGCGAGCTCACGCTGCAGCGCCACCCAGATGACGTCACCATCGACAGCCACCCCTTCGAGGCCCTGACCGCCCAGTTCGGCAGCGATCTCGGTGGGCAGCGTCGCCCGGCTCTCGATAGTGCCGTCGGCGGCGACGGTGACCAGCTCGTTGCCGGGGCCCTCCTTCCCCTCTACGGCCAACACGTAACCGCCGCCGGATCGTGCCGAAACGCCCTCGACGTCGAGCGTGACCACCTCACCGTTTTCAGTCACCGGCAGTTCGGTGTCGATCAACGCCGGTGTCTGATTGACGTCGATGCCGAACACCCGCGCCGGCCCGTAGGCGTTGTCAGTCGCGGTATAGAGGCGGTTGTCGTCGGCCGGGTCGGCGGATAGCGCACCGAGCGCCCCCCAGCCGATTGGGGCGCCGTCGATGTCGCCGGACACGATCGACGGGAACATCATCGGTGATCCACCGTCGGCGGCGAAGTCGTCACCGAACCCGTAGAGGTTCAGGGAGGCTCGCACGCCGGCCTCGGCGTCGTCGGTCTCCGACGCGATCACCAGCAGGTTTCGCGACGGCACCGCCACGATGCCCTCGGGCCCGGGTGTGGTCGGCAGGATCTGACGGAACTGCGGCGACGTCACATCACTGACGTCGTAGACGGCGACGAAGTTGCTGCGCTCAGAAGCCACCAACGCCGTTGGTGTGCCATTGATCTCGGTGATAGCCAAACCTTCAGGCTCGGGGCCTTTCTTCTCGGCGCGGCCCTCGGTGTGCAGACCGGTCCGCACGGCGAGCTGCTCGAAGGAGTTGCCGGCGTCCCAGACCACTTCGCCGGTGCCGGCGTCGAAGATCGTCCACCCGCGGGTGCCGCCCTTCCAGTCGCCCTCGTTGGCGGTGGCTACGTAGTCGTCGCCGATCCAGCCGATGGCGTCAGGCTCGCGCGGGGTGTCGGTGATGGACCCGCTCTGGTCGATCACGCCGTCCTCGGCGGTGTCGATACCGTCGACGGATTCGCTTCCGGCACTGAAGATGTTGGAAACCTCGCCGGTGCGGCCATCGATGATCGCAACGCCGTTGTTTTCCTGCAGCGACAGCGCGACTTCGCCGCGTGAGTTGATGCTGACGTACTCGGGTTCTAAATCCTCGGGAGTATCCAGGCCGGCCGCTCGGGCCGCCTCGACGTCGAAGTCGACCCTGCGGGCCGACCAGGCCGTGGGTTCGCCGGTGAGGTCGATAAGCTGCAGGAAGCCCGTCGGAGGTTGCGGCAGGTCCCCCTCTTCACCCCCGGGCGGGGTGAACTCTTCGTCGCGCTGGTTTTCCATGGCGATCGCCGCGAACTGTCCGTCGGGGCTGATGGCGATCGAGTCGGGCTGACCGCCGAGGTCGATGCTGTGTACCGGGGAGCGGTCGCTGACCCTGACGATGTCGACCCGACCGGACGGATTGGGAAAGTCGCCGCCGGTGGTGTCGATGACCACCAGGACGAAGTCGCCGACGGCAGCCACCGAGGTGGGTTGGTCGTCGGCGTGGCCGAGTTCCTCGAGCGACAAGGTGCCCAATCCGGCGGGTTCAGCGGGATCCGCGACGTCGACGAATCCGATGCGCTTGCCGGCCGCGTCGGTGTAAATCACGGTATTTCCGTCGGGGGTGACCGTGGAGATCTCGGCGACGGTTTCGGCGTCGATCGGATCCGCTTCGGGCTTGTTGAGGTACACCGGGTAGGTGGCGGTGCGGTGGTAGCGCTGCCCGGCCGGGAGGTTGAAGTCAATAGGCGAGGTGGCTCGCGGTATGTCGGGGGCCGGCGTCTCCGTGGACTCGCCCTGGTCTTCGGTGCTGCAGCCGACGACCAGTAGTGCGGTGATCGTCGTTGCAGTCGCCGCCCAACGAAGATTCTTCACATTGCGCGTCGTCATATGCGTCGCCCCTCTTCAGTTGTGTCGATGCATCTGTGTCGATGCGTCCGTGTCGATGTGTCCGTGTCGATGTGTCCGTGTCG
>CAZLTV010000044.1:15410-23278 GCA_964562545.1 uncultured Mycobacterium sp.
GTCCGTGTCGATGTGTCCGTGTCGATGTGTCCGTGTCGGTGCGTCGAGCCACCCTTGCGCGGGCAGGTAATCGCGCGGCGGTCAGCCGGTGAATATCAGGCGACGGGTGGGTGTCCGCTTTTGTTGCCCTCGGCCGATCCCGGACCACGATCACGCTTGGCGCGGTAGAGGTCGTCGTCAGCGGCCGACAGCAGCGCGGTGAACGCCTGCGGATTGGAGACACGGTCGGTGGCCGTTCCCGCGGTGACCCGTACCGGTCCGACGCCGCCAAGCTCAGCGGCTACGTCTCTAGCACGGCTTTCGCCAATTCCGGGCAGGACGACGACGAACTCGTCGCCACCGAGCCGGCCGATCACAGCCGTCCCAGGCAGCCGCGCGGACCACCGGCGCGCCAGCTGGGCCAGGGCGGCGTCGCCCGCGGCGTGTCCGTCTCGGTCGTTGACACCCTTGAAATCGTCGACATCCAAGACGATTACGGTCACCGAATCGTCTCGGCGCCGGGCCCGGGCAATCAGTTCACCGACCTGACGGTCGACCCCGGCGCGGTTCCACACCCCGGTCAGCGGGTCACGCAGGGCGGCCTCGTAGAGCGTCGCGTGGAGCAGGCCGACGATCTCGGCGGCGCCGAGGATGCACACCGGGAACGACACCGACCACAGCCACGGTGCCGGCGCCGGCGCGATCCACAGCGCCGCCACGACCGCGGCGGAGATCAGCACGGCAACCGTGCGGGCGACCGCGGCACGATGCCACGTCCGCAGGTAGACCGCGGCGAACATCAACGGGATCAGCGACCACACCTGCGCGACAACAAGCTGGTGGAACACCACAGTCACGACGGGGGCGACGCACATGCAGGCGGTTGCGACCAGGTACCGCGCCCCGCGCATCGGTGCGCGGATCGCCAGGGCGATCCCGGCCAGGCACAAACCCGCAGCGATCCACTCCCCCCGGCTGTCGGCCAGCAGCGGTGCGTCCAGCACTGCCACGCTGTAGAGAACCGCCAGGATGGCTAGGAAGATCACGAGCATGCGGCGCTGCATGGCTTCGCCGACAGTCGACTGGATCATGCGGCACCGACGTCCCGTGGACATCCCTTCCGCTTCGCCACGGCAGCATTCTGGCAGGAAATCGACGCGATCGTTCCGGCTGCGCAGCGCGGCACCGACCGGAACGGATCCTCCCGCCGCACGAGTCTTGGAGTTCGACCGGTCGGGCACCACGCCGACGCGGTCTCACATACGTTCGACACTTGGGTGATCCGTAGAGCTGGCCACGGCGGCGATCCGACCCTGGTGCTCTTCCGTGCGGTCGCCCCACCGCACGACGTGCTGGTGGACCTGATCACACTGTTTCCCTCTCCCCGACGGCTGCATTTCGACAGGCCGAAAGCAAGTTCGGGATGTGCTGCAAACGGGACGCGGACTACAGCGTTTTCCGATACCGTCGCCCGCGACCTTCCCACCGAAGCGGCGGACACCGAGGAAAGCGAGTTACCTGGTAGTGCCGGCATCCGACAGTCCTCACGGTTTGCGTGCGCTCAAGAAGATGCAGACCCGTTTGGCGATCCGCCGCGAGGCGTTTCGCCTGTTCGAGCTGCAGGGATACGCCGACACCACGATCGAGCAGATCGCTGTGGCCGCCGATGTCTCGCCCCGCACGTTCTACCGCTACTTCGGCGTCAAAGAAGCCGTGCTGCTGTCCGACGATCAGATATCTCCCATCATCGACGCGTTCATCGCCGCTCCCGCAGACCTCGGCTTTGTCGAGGCGTACCGGCACGCCGTCGAGTCGGTTTTCGGTGCGCTCCCCCCGGCGCAGCGCGAAGACGCCATCGCCGGTCAACGCCTGATGTACGAGATCCCCGAGGCGCGGGGGCTGCTCTACACCGCATACGCCACGCTGATCGATCTCATCACCGATGCCCTGGTGCACCGCCCCGATGCGCCGGAAGACCTGGGCGAGCGACGGGTGATCGCCGGTGCCATCGTCGGGGTGCTGATGGCGGCCTCGCACGAGACCCCACTGCCGGCGGTGGAGCTCCCGCGTGCACTGTCGATTTTGGCGGCCAGGCTGTCCTGAACGTTCTCGGCCAACCTTCTCGACAAACCTTCACCGCCCCGCACGACCCCGCGCCTCCGGTGTCGGCGCGGTGGCCTATCTTGGACCGTCCGGCAATGACGGAAATGCATCGAGGAGCCACAGTGGACCAACCCCCCGGCGGGCCCGCGCTGTCAGCTGCCGAGCTGCTCGAACACAACCGTGACCTGCAGGGTTCCCGCGCGATCCGGCTGCTGGCCACCCACAACCTCGGTATGTACGCCACGCTGATGGAACGGCACCTGTCCGACGGCACAGTCGGCGAGGCCGAGCTGGTAGTTCATCTCGAGCGTGACCTCGACGAGCTGGGCCATCCCGACGGGCAGTCCGGCCTGGCGCTGATCAAGTCGTGGGCCAGCCAGGGCTGGGTGCACCGCGTCGTCGACGAACGCAGCGGACACAACGTCTGCTACCTGACCCAGGACGCGCGCCGGGCGTTGGACTTCGTGCGTGGCATGCGCCGTAACGACACTATTGCCACCGGTGGTTCGATCCACGGCATCGCTTCGCGCCTCAAGCAGGTCGCGATCCGCGTTGATGACGATCCGGCTCGCATCCGCAAACACCTCGAGACCGAAATCGCTCTGCTTCAAGATCAGCTCGACGAACTCGAGGCCGACGACGGGCGGGACCGGCCGGCCCCTGACCTTACCGACTGCTACGACGAAGCCCGCGCCATCGCCCTGCAGATGGAACGCTTGATCACCGACATCGGCCAGTACGGCTCGATGATCGAACAAGCCACCGCGGCCCTCGACGAACCGATCGACAGCAACACCCAGTATCGCGACCGGCAACGCCAGATGTACGCCGACTACCAGGCCGCGTGGGACTCGCAGGGCCGCGACAGCCACCGGGCATTTCTGCGAATGATCAACGACCCCGACCAGCGCGCCGAGTTCGAGGCCGACGTCGCCGCAGTGGCCGAAGCACTGCCGGCGCTCGACCCGGCGCTGCGCAAGGTGATGGCTGGGTTCTTCGAACTGGTCGGCCACCAGATCGACGAGGTCGAACGCATTCAGCAGCGCTGCGCGCAGCGGGTCAAGCGGTTCACCGCGTTCGGCACGCTCGAGCAGAGCCGCGGAGTGGCCCGTCAGCTCAACGAGGCCCTCGGCGCGGCCCGCGCGCTGCTCAAGGCGTCGCTGACCGACTCCCGTCTCGACATCGATGTCCCACTGGCCCGGCACGCCATCAGCTCGGTCGGCGCTCTGAGTTTCAAGATCGGCGACTTGTCGGCACCCAAGCCGGCCCGCCCCGCGGCCGGCGAGCTGGACCTGGCCAGCTTTGCGGCCTTGGGTACCCAGGTCGACGCTGCAGCCATGTCGGAGATGCTCAACACCGCGCTCGGGGCGGGGCCGGTGTCGCTCCCTCGGGCTGTCGGCATGCTCGAAAGCGCCTACCTGGGCCACGTGATCGTGCTGTGGGCGTGGGCCCTCAAACAGCCTGCCGCCGAGTCGGTTACGGAATCCGTCACGGTGCGGTTCCGATCGCTGGACGGCCGCGACCGCGAAATCGCGGTGCCCCATTTGATGTTCACCGAACCGATCACCGCCCTGGCTGGAGCCACCGCATGAGCACCGATCACGAGGCCGATTTCGCCGCGTTTTCCCAACTACCCCAGGTCGACAAGAACGCCCGCCCCCCGCAGCAGCGCCGGCCCCGGTTCGACGGCGACGTCTCCGAACTACCCGATCGCGCCTGTTGGGCGCTGCAACACCTGCTGACACGACGCTATGTCAGTTCCGAAACCGACGCCGATGTCTACGCCTGGGTGTTGGAGTACCGCAACCAGCTGTCGGTGCGGCTCTCCGAGCTCGATCTGATTCTGCGGGTGGCGGAGATCGGCTACGAAACCGACGGAGTGGCGTTCGTCGAGCAGGCCCGTTACGAATCAGCCAAGGGCGTCAAGCTGTTGCGCCGCGAACCGTTGGGGACCTACGACTCCATCCTGGCCCTGCATCTGGCACAGATGATGCGCGCTTCCGGAGGCCAACAGGTGCTGATCAGCCGCGAGGAGATGCACGGGCTGTTCTCGGGTGTCCTCAATGACACCGACCGCGATGCGGTGACCTTCGGTGCCCGAATCGACGGCGCGATTGCGCGGCTAGCTGGGCTGGAGATTTTGCGCCGCAGTCGCGACGACGACGACAGCTACACGATCAGCCCGGTGATCACCGCGATCATGACGGCATCGGTGATCACCGAACTGCAGCAGCAGTTCGAGTTGCTGGCCCGCGGCGGCGGCCCGGCCGAAGATTCCGGAGAGGTTGAGCTCGATGACTGAACAGTTCCATCTGTCTCGGCTGCAGGTCATCAACTGGGGTGTGTTCGACGGCTATCACTCGATCCCGTTCAGCACGGGCGGCGCGTTGATCGCCGGCGCCTCCGGCAGCGGCAAGTCCTCTCTGCTGGACGCGATTTCGTTGGGTTTCCTGCCGTTTAACCGGCGCAATTTCAACGCCTCGGGCGACAACACCGCCGCGGGGTCGAGCGCGGGGCGGCGCACTGTCGACAAATACGTACGAGGCGCGTGGGGCCAGCGCAGCGACGGCGGCACCAGCCGGGTGATGTACTTGCGCGGCGACGGCACCGCGTGGTCGGCGGTGGCGGTGACCTACGCCGGCGACAGCGGACGCATCGTCACCGGGTTGGTGCTCAAGTGGTTAACGGGTGAGTCACGCTCGGATTCGTCGAGCCGGTTCGTGTTGGGTGATGGCGACCTCGACATCGAGGACGTGTGCAATCGTTGGGCCGGTGGGCGTTTCGACACCGCAGTATTCAAGGAAGGCGGCTGGCGGTTCACCACAAAGGTGGAGTCACAGTACCTGGCCCAGCTGTACGCGACCATCGGCATCCGCGCCTCGGATGCCGCCCAGCAGCTACTCGGCAAAGCGAAGTCACTGAAAAGTGTTGGCGGGCTTGAGCAGTTCGTCCGGGAGTTCATGCTGGACGAACCGGAGAGCCTGGCCCGGCTGCCCGAGGCGCTCAAGCAGATCGATCCGCTGGTGGAGGCCCGTGAGCTGCTGGCCGTAGCGCAGCGCAAACGCAAAATCCTCGGCGACATCGAGACCATCCAACAGCGTTACGCCTCGGAGTCCTCAGATCTGGGCATCATCGATCTGGTGGACGCGCCGATGGTGCGGGCATTCACCGACCATGTCCGGTTGGCGCAATGCCCGGCTCAGATCTCGTCGCTGGACACCGCTATCGACCAGCTCGACAACGAGGACGAGGACGTCACCCGGTCACTGAATCTGGCTAAGGCCGAAGCGGATTCGATCAACGCGCAAGTCAGTGGTTCGAGCGCGAGCATCGGCCCGCTGCAGTCGCAGGTGGCCGCCGCCGAGACCGAGGCCGAGCAGGTGTCGCGGCGCCGCGCCGCCTACGAGGATATGGTGCTTGCCCAGGGGCTCGAGATGCCCGGTAGCGCCGAGGAGTTCTGGAATCTGCGCGAGGAGCTGCTGGCCAAGGCGACGGAGCTGCTGGCCCGGGTGGAACGCAATCGAGAGGCCTCCACCGACGCTGAGTACGCGCAGAAGGCCGCCCGGATGGCCCGCGACGACGCCGCCAAGGAGCTGCGGCGGGTGGAACAGGTGGGTTCAGCGTTGCCGGAGTTCGCACTGCTGATGCGCAGCCAGGTCTGCGCGGCGATCGGGGTAGATCCCGCCGAACTGCCCTACGTAGCAGAGTTGATGGATCTGCGTGCCGACCAGACCCGTTGGCGGGTTGCGGTGGAAAAGGTGCTGCGTGGTGTTGGTCTGCGGCTACTCGTGCCCGATGAGCACTGGGCGGCGGTGTTGCGCTTTGTCAATGAGACGAACATGCGGGGCCGCCTGGCTCTGCATCATGTGCGGGTCAGGTCGCTGGGCGTGGAACCCGCCGCGTTGGAGCCGAACACGTTGGCCGGCAAGCTGTTCGTCGTTGACCCGGCGCACCCGTGCGCGGCCGAGGCCGTCGACGTGGTGGCTTCGGCGGGCGACCACGTTTGTGTCGACACTCCTGAGGTATTCGCACGGTTTCGCCGTGCGGTCACCGATACCGGCCTGTACAAAGACTCCGATCGGTTGGCGATCAAGGACGATCGGCGTCCGCTGAAGCAGTCGGAGTACCTGTATCAGGGCGATGTGTCGGCCAAGATCAACGCACTGACGGTTGATCTGGCGACTGCCGAGGAGGCCTTCCGCAGTGCCCGGAAGATGGCCGACGATATCGCCGCGCAGCGCCAGCGGTGGCGTGACGAAGCCGCGGCGGCCAAGACGATCTGCGAGCAGTTCGGCCAGTGGGGTCAGATCGACGCCGAGACCGCCGACGGCCACGCCGACCGGTTGCGTGAACAGTACGAGTTGCTGCTGGCCGAGCATCCCGACATTGAGGCGCTCACCGCTCGCGCGGAGGAATGCTGGTCGCAGATCCAGAAGCTGATGACCCGCCGTGGCGCGATCCAGACCCGCCGGGAGGACCTGGATTCCCGGCGGACTCGGCTGCTCGAGCTCGCGGAGCGCCTGTCGCCGGCGTTCGTGTCGGAGCCGTTGACCGAGTTGCTGCGCCGCTACACCGCGCTGGTTCCGGTGCCGCTGGAGCTGTTGGAACCCGAGCCGCACCGCGAGGCGCTGTTCGCCGCGATCAAGCGGGAGCGCGAGCAGTTGCGGGAGAGCCGGCGTCGTTCCTATGACGAGCTGGCGCGCATCCTGAATACCTTCGACACGGCGTTCCCGGACGCGATCCCCAACGACTCGGACAACTTCGATGAGCGTGTGCACGACTATGTGGCGTTGTGTCGCCACATCGACGAGCGGGAGCTCCCCGAAGCCTATGAGCGGATGATGCGCCTGGTCACCGAGCAGGCGCCGGACGCGATCCTGACGTTGCACCGGGTGGCTGAGCAGGAGACACGCCGCATCAGCGATCAGATCGACCGGGTGAACACCGGCTTGGGGGCCGTTGAGTTCAACCGGGGCACGCGGTTGACGTTGCGGGCCACACCGCGGGCGTCGGCGGCGGTGTCCGAATTGACCGAGATCGTGCGGGCAATCTCACGGCGCATCGCCGAGGTTGGGCTGGGCGACAAACAGGCGATCCTGGACCAGTACGCCGATATTCTGCGGTTACGCAACCGGTTGGCGTCGGCGGCGCCGGAAGACCGTGCGTGGACGCGCGACGCTCTCGACGTGCGCAACCGGTTCACCTTTGACTGCGCTGAGTGGGATGTCGCCTCCGGGGAGTTGATCCGAACACACAGCAACTCCGGGGACAATTCGGGCGGCGAGCAGGAGAAGCTCATGGCCTTCTGCCTGGCGGGTGCGTTGAGTTTCAACCTGGCCAGCCCCGACAGCGCAGACAACAGGCCGGTGTTCGCGCAGCTGATGCTCGACGAGGCGTTTTCGAAGTCCGATCCGCAGTTCGCCCAGCAGGCGTTGCAGGCGTTCCGTAAGTTCGGTTTCCAGCTGGTGATCGTGGCGACGGTACAGAACGCGACCACCATCCAGCCCTATATCGACAGTGTGGTGATGGTGTCGAAGACCGAGGCGACGGGCCGTCATGCGCGTCCGGTGGCCACGGTGGCGACTCGGTCGATTTCGGAATTCGGTGAGCTCCGCCGTGAGCTGAGCATTCCGGCAGGCCAGGTCGGGGTCGGTGTGTGACGTGGGGCCGGACCCGGTGTCCCCGGTTGAGACTGCATCTGGTGCACCGTCCGCGTGCGGGCGCCGGTGCCGTGGACCGCGTGGACACCAACGCCATGAACCGCGCGGGCACCAGCGCCATGAACC
>CAZLTV010000044.1:23378-25212 GCA_964562545.1 uncultured Mycobacterium sp.
CGCCATGAACCGCGCGGGCACCAGCGCCATGAACCCAGTCTCGGCGCACGCCGAGCGCTCCAGCCGCTGATGACCGAAAATGGCCTATGACCAAATCCGAGTTGAGCGACATAGCCTGGGATCTGGTCGAGCATTGCCGGACCGTTTTGGATCCCGCCGAGCTGAATACGGCCTTCACCTATTTGGGTGTAGGCGACTACAGCGACGCCATGGTGGTCGCCCTGAGGTCGCTCGGGCGCCAGGCCGGGCCGCCGTTGCCCGCTGAGCTCGTGGACCGGCTCGTCCACGTCCAGCAGACTTACCACGTGGACCGCGACTTTGCTGAGCTCTTTGCTGCGGCGCCACGTGCGGCCTCTTAGCGCACCCAACGGCACGCCCTGGCGACCAACCACGCGCATACGATCGACTTATGGCCCGGCCACCCAAGTTCGACCGTGACGAAGCGCTGCGCAGTGCCATGCATTTGTTCTGGGATAGAGGGTTTGACCGTACGTCGATCAACGACCTGACCGAGGCTATGGGGATTTCGCCACCGAGCCTGTACGCGGCTTTCGGTGACAAGCAAGCGTTGTTCGATGCCGCGGTCGACCTCTACGAGCAGACAGCTGTGGTGCCTCCGGCGTTGAGCGCAGCTACTGCGCGGGAAGTCTTCGAGCAGATCGTCGACCGGGCCGTCCAGTTCTACACTCGGACGGGACATCCCCCGGGCTGTTTGGTGATCTCCGAGCCGACGCTGGCACAGCGCCGGAAATTCGGACATGAGGCACTCGTCAAGCGGCTGCGAAGCGCCCAGCGCGCTGGCGAACTGCCCGACGATGCCGACCCGCGGGCGTTGGCCGATTACATCGACCTTGTCCTGCGTGGGCTGTCCTCGAAGGCCCGCGACGGCGCCAGCCGCGCCCAACTGCGCGCCGCTGCCGACATCGCGCTCGCCGCCTGGCCATCGGCCCCGCGCGCGCATCCAGGCGCCGGTGCCGCGGCTCTGACACAAAGCTGCCGTATCCACTGAACCTGGCGTATCCACTGAACCTGGCGTATCCACTGATACCTGTCGCATCGACGCGAAATGCCTGGTCGCCATCGATATGCCGGGCCTGCTCGACTTCTCCGAACGCCACAAGACAGCCCTCCGGGGAATTATGTAGCGGCCGTTCAAGTTAGAGTCGGGGATACTCACCGAAAGGCTCGCTATGACCCTCCCCACGGAATCACCCGCGCACGCAGGATCACCACTCCACGGGCGCCGCGCCCTGGTGACCGGGGGATCGCGCGGAATCGGCGCGGCGATCGTGCGCCGACTTGTCGCCGACGGCGCTGCGGTCGCGTTCACCTACCACTCCTCCCCGGACGCCGCCGACAAGATGGTCGCCGAGCTGTCTGCAGATGGCTCCTCGGTGATCGCGCTGCAGGCCGATAGCGGTGACGCCGAAGCGGTCCGATCCGCTGTCGAGCGCACCGCGGCCGAGCTTCAGGGCCTCGACATCCTCGTCAACAACGCCGGCGTGACCCATCTGGCACCGCTCGAATCGTTCTCCCTCGACGAATTTGACCGCCTGGTGGCCGTCAACGTCCGGGCGGTGTTCGCCGCGACTCAGGCCGCCGCCGAGCACATGGAATCCGGGGGGCGGATCATCACCATCGGTAGCGTCAACGGCGACCGGGTACCGGCGGCGGGCCTGTCGGTCTATTCGATGACGAAGGCGGCGGTGGCCGGTCTGGTACGCGGTCTGGCACGCGATCTCGGGCCGCGTGGGATCACCGTCAACAACATCGCGCCGGGGCCCACTGCCACAGACATGAACCCCGACGAAGGCGAGTTCGCCGACCAGCTTCG
>CAZLTV010000045.1:0-1894 GCA_964562545.1 uncultured Mycobacterium sp.
TAGCCCAGCCCGATGCCGGTCCCGATCAAGACGTTGATCACCAGGATGTGCCACTGCTGCAAATCGACCGACAACGCGGTCGTGTATCCGAGCGCGATGATGCTCGCCCCGAGGATCAACAGCGGCTTAGGTCCCCATCGCTGCAGCAGGTGTCCGGCCAGCGGCGACATCGCGAGCATCGCCAGCCCGGAGGGCATGAGCAGCAGGCTGGCGTGCAGCAGCGGCAATCCGAGACCGCCGGCGAACTCGGGCAGTTCCAGCAGTTGGGGGAACGCGATCTGGGCGGAGAACAAAGCGAACCCCATCGCGATCGAGGCCAAGTTCGTCATCAGCACCGGGCCGCGGGCGCTGACCCGCAGATCCACAAGTGGCTGCGAGATCTTCAGCTCCCCCCATCCCCAGACCAGCAGGATCACGACGCCGCCGATCATCAGGCCCAATGTCCATGGCGAGTTCCAGCCCCAATCGTTGCCGCGCGACACCGCCAACAACACTGCCGACAAACCCGTTGCCAGACCGATGATCCCGAGCACATCGACCCGGCCGCCGGTGCGCACCGGACTTTCCGGCACCACCCAAGTCACCAATGCCAAGGCGAGTCCGCCGACGCCGGCCGCCAGCCAGAACAGCATCTGCCAGTCGAAGTGCTCGGTGACCAACGCGCTGATCGGCAGGCCCAACGCACCGCCGACGCCGAGTGTCGCACTGACCAATGCGATCGCCGATCCGAGCCGGTCGGCGGGCAGCACATCGCGCAGAATCGAAATACCCAGAGGGATGACGCCCATCCCCAGGCCCTGCAGTCCGCGACCGACGATCAGGGCGTACACCGTCGGTGACAGCGCGCACACCACCGACCCCAGTACCAGCACCCCCAGCAGGATGGTGGCGATCCGGCGTTTCCCGTACATGTCGCCCAACTTCCCGGATATCGGGGTGCAGATGGCGGCGACCAGCAATGTGATGGTGATGACCCAGGCGGTGTTGCTGATGGATGTGTCGAGCAGCCGCGGAAGCTCGGCCTGAATCGGGATCAGTGTGGTCTGTGTGAAGGCCGCACCGAGCCCCGCAAAGGCCAACGTCGCGACGACTCGGTTCGGCCGCACCGGGGGTAGTGGGGGCGCGGCAGTGTCCTGCGACGGACCGGCGACGCTCATCGAAGCTGCCGTCCTTTCATCTCGATAAACCGTTATGAGATCAAGTATCAGATTCGAGCCACAATATCAGCTTCGATACGGCGACTCATGTCATGCGGTATCCTTCGTCCATGACCGCCGGAGTGCGCGAGCGAGCGCGGAATGCGTTCCGCGCTGAGGTTGCTGACGCATTGAGCGATGTCTTCGCCGAGCAGGGCTTTGACCAGGTCACCGTCGAAGAGGCCGCGCGCGAAGCGGGCATCTCACGCGCGACGTTCTTCCGCTATTTCGGCTCAAAAGAAGACGCCGTGATCGCTGCCATCGAGGCGTCCTCGATCGATTACGGCGCGACTTTGACCGCGCTGCCCCCGGTGACCGGCGAGACACCGTGGCAACTCCTGCATCGCACGTTCAAACGCGCATTGGCCCACGTGGACGAGGAGGACCCGGCGCGACGGCGTTCCCGGATGCGGATGATCAACTCGACGCCGTCGCTTCGCGCCCGCCTGGTGCAGCGCCGGCTCGCCCATGAGGACGACATGACCTCTGCGCTCGTGCAGCGCCTTGTCTGTCCTGACGCCGCCCGTCCCGTCGTCGTCGCGGCGTTAGCCGTTTTGGACCTCGCATGGCGGCGCTGGGCCGACGGCGAGGACGACACGATTGCACACGCCCTTGACGCGGTATTTCAGCCGATTATCGAGGCGGGCGCCGCAGCCGTGACGTGAGGGCGGCGAATTCCACACCGCCGTGACGTGAGG
>CAZLTV010000045.1:1994-21321 GCA_964562545.1 uncultured Mycobacterium sp.
GAGGGCGGCGAATTCCACACCGCCGTGACGTGAGGCGGCGAATTCCACACCGCCGCGCTAGCGTTCGAGAAGTTCCAACAGGTAGGCACCGTAACCGGATTTCAGCAGTGTGTGTGCACGCGCAGCCAGCGCTTCGTCGTCGATGAAGCCGACCCGCCAGGCCACTTCCTCGGGCACGCTGATCTTGAGTCCCTGCCGGCGTTCGATGGTGCGGACGTAATCAGCGGCGTCCAGCAGCGAATCGAACGTTCCGGTGTCCAACCACGCGGTGCCGCGGGCCAGCACCTCAACCGAGAGCCGTCCCTGGTTGAGATAGGTCTGGTTGATCTCGGTGATCTCGTACTCTCCGCGGGCCGATTTCTGCAGTGAGCGGGCGATCTCGATGACGTCGTTGTCGTAGAAGTACAGGCCCGGCACGGCGTAATGAGACTTGGGCGTGGCCGGCTTCTCCTGCAGGGATACCGCCGTCCCGTCGGCGGCAAAGTCGACCACTCCGTACGACGACGGGTTTGCCACCCAGTAGGCGAATATCGCACCGCCAACCACGTTCTGGAACCGCCGCAACCCGGTGCCCAGACCCGGACCGTAGAAAATGTTGTCCCCCAACACCAATGCCACCGAATCGGTTCCGATGTGCGATGCCCCGATGACGAATGCCTGTGCCAGACCGTCGGGCCGGTCCTGCACCGCGTAGCTCAGGGAGATGCCGAGGTGGGAGCCGTCGCCGAGGAGCCGATGAAACGCCGGGGCGTCCTGGGCGGTCGTGATCACTTGGATGTCGCAAATGCCGGCCATCATCAACGTGGACAGCGGATAGTAGATCAACGGTTTGTCGTATACGGGCAGCAGCTGCTTGCTTGCCCCGAGGGTGATCGGGTACAGCCGGGTGCCCGACCCGCCGGCCAGGATGATGCCGCGCATCAGGTCACGAGGTCGTCAGCAGTCAGTTCGGTGGCCGCCATGGCCGAAGCCAGGTCGTCGTGTCTGAAAATCGAGGTGACGTGGTCGTGAACCACCCGGAACGCCGCCGCGCCCGTTCCGGACTCGCCCGTCACCGACACGATGCGCTGCTCCACCACGACGACACCGTCGTGGACGTAGAACCGAACGGGCTCGATCCGGTAGTCGAACTTCTCGGCCCAGTCGCGCAGCGCGTCATGCCCCTGGGAAGCACCGGCGGGGTCACCGACCTCGATGTCGTCGCTGGACAGCGAGAGCAAGGTGTCGATGTCGCCCGCGTTGAGGGCGTCGTGCCAGGCGAGAACGGTGGCCATCTCGGAAGTGGTCATACCGCGAAAGCATAGGTCTTCTGCCGGTCGCCTCGACGCAGCGCCGGTCAGTAGGGCGTACTGGCCAGCCACGCATCCCACACCGCAGCGTCGCCGAACACCTCGAGCCCGGCCTCGGCGGCAGTCTTGCGGCGCACCATCGTCAACAGCAGGTCGGTGACGGGCCCGCGCAGCGCCACACTGGCCTTGCTGTGGCTGTGCGACCACCACACGCCGTCCTCGTCGTGGATGATCGTCCACTCCCCCGTCGGCCCGAGCTTGTCTTCGCTGGCGTGCAGATGGATGGATTGGCCGCGGCCCAGCACCGGCGGGTGGCGCCGGTCCACGCAGACCCGCTCGATCCATTCGCTCAGTGCGTCACCGGAAAGTTCCGGCGACAGCCGGTAGTCGGCGCCCAGTGCCAGCGCCGCGTCGGCCCGGTGCACGGTGGCCTCGTGCAGGCGGCGGCGTATCCACCAGCCCGCAGGGCGGGGCCCCAAAAAGGTCCATACCCGGGTCTCCGGGCCGACGTGGTCGACGGCGTCGATGACCATCTGTGCGCCGTGGTTGAGCCACTCGTCGGCGGCTGCGGGGTCATCCGGAGGGCGGCCGTCGTGGACGTCGCGGGGGTCAAGGGGCTGGTTCAAGCGTTCGCTGATGATCTGGGCGGCCCAGCGGTTTCCTCGTCCGACGTGGCGGAAGAGTTTGGCCAGGGTCCAGTCTCCGCAGGTCGGCACCGGCGTGGCGGGATCGCCTGATCTGATCAGGTCGCCGAAGGCTCGAGTCTGCTCGAGCAGCGATGCCCGAAAGTCCACGTCACGAACTTATCGTGGCGCGCGCCGTCCCGAGCGTGATCGGCAATGTTGACCATCCACGCAGTACCCGGGTGTCGCGTCGGCTGCCTTGACCTGCCAGCCGGGCCTCCGGGAAGCGCTCGAAAAACGTGCGAAGACCGACCTCACCCTCGGCGCGGGCCAGCGCCGCCCCGAGGCAGAAGTGTCGCCCACCGGAAAAGGACAGATGTCTGCCCGCGTTGTCGCGTTCGATGTCAAACCGGTGCGGATCGGTGAACACCTTGGGGTCACGGTTGGCCCCGGCGAGATGTACGACCACGAGATCGCCGCGCCTGATCGGCGTTCCGGCGATCTCACCGTCCTTGCGCGCGAATCGGGCGCTCATCTGCACCGGCGAGTCCAGGCGCAGGATTTCTTCGACGGTGTTAGGCCACAGTTCGGGCCGGGCCGCCAGCGTCTCGAGATGCTCAGGCGTGTCCAGCAACATCCGAATGCCGTTGCCCAGCAGGTTGACCGTGGTCTCGAACCCGGCCGCCAGCACGAGGCCGGCGGTGGCCTGCAGTTCGCGTTCCGAGAGCTGGGCGGACTCGTCGCAAGCCTGGCTGGCCTGTATCAACTGGCTCATCAGGTCCTCGCCCGGGTTGCGGCGAAGCTGCTCCAGATGGCCGGTGAGCCAGGCGTTGAATCCGACGAGGCCTTTGTGCACCTCGGTGTACTGGCGCCAGGACAGGCCGATGTCGAGGCTGGGCGCTCCCAGCTCGCCGAAGCGCAGGATGTGTTGCCGGTCGGCTTCCGGCACGCCGAGGATGTCGCTGATCACCGCGACGGGCAACTGAGAGCAGTACCGGTCGACGATGTCGACGATGTCGCCGCCCCCGTTGGCGGCATCATCGGTGGTGCCGCGGGTTTCGGCTTCCAGGTCATCGAGGAGGCGATCGGCGGTCTGCTGCACGCGGTCGCGCAGAGCGTTGACCGCCCGGGTGGTGAACACCGAGGACACGAGTTTTCGGCACCGGGTGTGGTCGGGCGGCTCTATCGACAGCAGTGACGGCGGCTCGATCGGGTGCAGCAGGCCGGGGTGAGTTTTTTCGTTGAGCCACCGCAGCGGCGCCGGTAAGCCCGCTCCCAGCGACGACACGCGGAAATCCTCGGAGCGCAGCACGTCGTTGGCCACCTGATGGTCGACGGTGATCAGCACCGCACGGCAGCGGACCACGGGCCCGAGCGCGCGTAGTTCGTCGGCGAATGCGGCGGGATCGGCACGCACGCTCGGGTCGGCGATCAACCTGGCCTGCGGGTCCCCGCCGTGGCGAACCCCGAATTTCGCCAGTCCCCGGATCACGCCGTGCAGGGCCGCCCAACGGATTCGTTGACGAAGACGATCTGCTCTCATCACACGAGCTTAGGCATCAGCGGCAGAACGTCCAGTGGTCCTAACGGCGAGCCAACATCACGCGGTGGCGGCTTGTCCGAGTGAGCGTCCCAACGCATGGACCCGCCAACCGGCCTGCAGCCAGCGCTGCACGTCGAGGCAGTTGCGGCCGTCGACGACGACTTTGGCCCGCACCGCGTTGGCCAACATATCGGGATCGAGGTCGACGAATTCGGCCCACTCGGTGAGTACCAGCACCGCGTCCGCCCGGTGACAGGCCTCGATGGCACTGGTCGAGTAGTTCAGGGTGGGAAACACGGTGCGGGAGTTATCCATCGCCTTGGGGTCGTAGACGTTGACTGCGGCACCGTTGAGCTGCAGCATGCCCGCGACGTTCAGCGCCGGAGAGTCGCGCACGTCGTCGGACTCGGGTTTGAACGCCGCGCCGAGCACGGCGATGTTGGCGCCCAACAGTGAGCCGCCGCAGGCCTTGGTGGTCAGTTCGACCATCCGGGTGCGCCGACGCATGTTGATGCTGTCCACCTCGCGCAGGAATGTCAGGGCGTGGTTGGCGCCGAGTTCGCCGGCGCGAGCCATGAACGCCCGGATGTCCTTGGGCAGGCAGCCGCCGCCGAATCCGAGGCCGGCGTTGAGGAATCGGCGTCCGATACGGGCGTCGTAACCCAATGCGTCGGCCAGCAGGGTGACGTCGGCGTCGACGGCCTCGCACACCTCCGAGATCGCGTTGATGAACGAGATCTTGGTGGCCAGGAAAGCATTCGCGGATACCTTGACCAGTTCGGCGGTCTGCAAGTCGGTCAGCAGGAACGGCACCCCGTCGGCGAGGATCGGAGCGTAGAGCTCGCGCAGGGCTTGTTCGGCGATCGTGGAACCGCCCTGACACTGTTGCACCCCGAGCACGATGCGATCGGGGTGCAGGGTGTCGCGGACGGCGAATCCCTCGCGCAGGAACTCGGGGTTCCACGCCACGTCGACGGTGATGCCGGCCGGCGCCAGCGATCTCGCGCGGGCACCGAGATCGGCAGCCGTGCCGACCGGCACCGTGGACTTGCCGACGATGACGGCGTCGCGGCGCAGTCGCGGCACGAGAACGTCGACCACGGCGTAGACGTGGCGCAGGTCGGCGCCGTACTCGCCTTTCTTCTGCGGTGTGCCGACACCGAGGAAGTGCACGTCGGCGAAGTCGGCGGCTTCGTCGTAGTCGGTCGTGAAGCGCAACCGTCCGTCATCGATGTTGCGCTGCAGCATCTCTCGCAGACCGGGTTCGTAGAACGGCACCTCCCCGCCGGACAGCTTGGCGATCTTGCCGGGGTCGATGTCGACACCGAGTACGTCGTGGCCGAGTTCAGCCATTCCGACGGCGTGGGTGGCTCCGAGATAACCTGTCCCGAACACAGTGCATCGCATACCGCCCTCTATATGCAGTCACGATGAGCGAGTCGCGACGCGACACTGAGCGCCAGGCCAACAGCGGGTGACCAGGAGTCGCCGACCGTCGCGGCACGCTGGCGTCCGGGACGGTGGTCTGCCTAGTTGCCGGTGCAGAAGACCAGGACGCAGCCGTCACCGTTGAGGTCACCCGGCATTCGGCTCGAACCGCCACCCGTTGACGAGCTTCCTGACGACGATTGACTCCCCGACGACGATCCGGAGTCTCCTGAGCCGCGGCCGCTGCTGGCACCGGAGTTCGAGCTTGACCCGGACCCCGTTCCGGAGCTCGAACCTGGCCACTGCGGAGCCTGTGGAACCTGGGGCACCTGCGGGACTTGCGGCACCTGGGGCACCTGCGGGACTTGCGGCACCTGGGGGACTTCGGACTGGGTGCGCGTAGGTTGCGCGGACTGAGTCTGGGTAGGCGCCACCGTTCGGGTAGGCACTTGGGTCTCGGTGGGCACTTGGGTCTCGGTGGGCACTTGAGTCTGGGTGGGCTCGACCGTACGGGTGGGCACTGGGGTCTGCGTGGGTTCCACAGTGCGGGTGGGCACTGGGGTCTGCGTGGGCTCCACAGTGCGGGTGGGCAGGTCGGAGTCCTCGTCCGGCCCCGGCTCGTCTTCATCACTGTCGGGCCATGTCCACACCGGTCGAGGCGGAGACCAATCGGGCCAGGGCAGCTGCGGTGCCACGATCACCGGAGGCGGCGCGATGACCACCGGAGGTGCGGCAGGCGGCGGTGGCGCGGGCGCGGCAGGCGGGGGAACCGGCGGCGGGGCTGCGGGTGGCGGCGCGGCAGGTTCGGGTGCCCGCTCGACGTACACGGTCCGCGGCGCCTGTTGCGGGGCCTCCTGCACGACGGGCACCGGCGGCTTGATCGTTTCGGCCGGCTGCGGCTCGGGGGGAACCAGCACGGCCTCGTCGACCGGGGGTGGAGGCGCGGCCTGGCTGCTCGGCACAATGACGCTCTGAGCCGGGCTTGGACGCTCGTCGGCGGTGGGCCGGATAGCGACTGCCAGGGAAATGGCCAGGGCAACCACCCCGACAACGAAGATCGATGTCAGCGCACTTCCCACCAGCAGGAACGGCCTACGGTCGTCGTCGACGAGTCTGGCTTCCGTTGGCGCGAATTCGTCGACGGGCCCGTCGTCCGGGTCGTCAGGGCGGTGGGGGATATCGATGCTGGCCGGGGCCAGCTGTGTGTCGGCGCCTGCCGGGTACGCCGATCCTGCGGTGGGGCCGTCCGGGTCCTGCGAGTAGGCCAGTCCCACCGTGGTGGCTTCGAATGCCGGGGCCGACGCCGAGGCCAGGGCGGCACCACGAGCCAACGCCAGTTCGGCATCTTCGGGCGCATTGACCGGGATCGGCACCAGGTGTTCGAGGTGGCCCTTGACCGAGGCGATGTCGACTCCCGCACCCACGACGAACAGGCCCTGCGGCGGCGCATCCTGGGCGGCGACGGCATCGGCCATCTCGGTGAGCACGCTCATCGCGTCGGTGCTATGCAAGGTCCGGCTGAGCACCTTGACCACCGAACCGTCGTCGGTCTGCACCACCGACAGCGTGGCGAGGTCGCGGTTGATGAACAGCAGCGCTGTCGTCTCGTAGCCGACTGCCTGGCCTACCGCCTGCGCCAGCGAGGCGGCGGCATGCCCCTCGGAGACGAGCATGACGTCGTCGATCCCGGCGGAGGCCAGCGCGTCACGCAGTGCGGTGGCCTCAGCGTGGTCACTCCACGCGACACCGATTGAACGCAGGTGATGTCCATTGGTCTCGGCGCTCTCCTTGGTGCCAAGAACCGCCGCGACAACATGCTCGGCAACATTTGCCGAACCCACAGTCGACCCGACGTCGAAGACGTCGTGGTCCACGGTGACACCATCCGCTTTCTCGCCCTCGACCAGCACCATGCGGACTGTCGTAGGTGTCATCGATACACCCAGTACGATGTCCACCGACCCTCCATCTTATTTGCTGACGCTTCGCGGCTGCCCGCCGCTCCCCCTACCTGACGAGCCGGCAACTAGATAGTTCATCGCCGTGACCACGGGCTCCGTTACACCCGGTCTAGTTAGCTGACGGCGACGAAAATAAGGGCCCGGTAGCCGACGCCATCGACTGTACAAGCGGCTGCCGGTGCCCGCTGCGACGTTGCGCGCTCAGCTGGACTTGATGAAGTTCTGGTACGACCGCGACGGCGTGGGGCCGCGCTGACCCTGGTATTTGGAGCCCACCTTGGCACTGCCGTAGGGATGCGCGGCGGGGCTGGTCAGCCGCAACAAGCAAAGCTGACCGATCTTCATCCCCGGCCACAGCGTGATCGGCAGGTTCGCGACGTTCGACAGCTCGAGGGTGATGTGTCCGGAGAACCCCGGATCGATGAAACCGGCCGTGGAGTGGGTCAGCAGGCCCAGCCGCCCGAGGGAGGATTTACCCTCCAGCCGGCCGGCCAGGTCGTCGGGCAACGCGCAGCGCTCCAGCGTGGCTCCGAGGACGAATTCTCCGGGGTGCAACACGAACGGTTCACCCTCTTTCGGCTCGACCAGCGAGGTCAGGTCGTCCTGACGCTGGGCGGGGTCGATGTGGGTGTAGCGGGTGTTGTTGAAGACCCGAAACAGGCTGTCCAGCCGGACGTCGACGCTCGACGGCTGGATCAGGCTGTCGTCGAACGGCTCGATACCGAGCCTGCCGGCGTCGTACTCGGCCCGGATGTCGCGGTCAGAGAGCAGCACAGGGTGAGCGTAGCCGTCGGAGCGCCGCCCGGGCCTGCGCAGCGTCGAGCGAGGACCGCTGTGGAAGTCCTTCTCCGACGACAACGCGTTGCCGGGCGACGCTCACAACCGTTGCGTTAGTCGGCGTCGCTGTCTCCCGAGTCGGACTTGTCGGACTTCTCCGAGCTCCCGGACTTGTCGTCGCTGCCCGAGTCATCGTTGCCGTCCGAGTCGTTGCCGTCCGTCTTGCCGCTGCCGGCATCACCCTTGTCGTCGGCGTCGCCCTTGTCTGCCTTGTCCGCTTCCTCGGCGTCCTCGAGGGCGGCGGCATCGTCGTCAGCGGCGTCTTCATCGGTGACATCGACGGAATCGGTCTGATCATCACCGAGTTCACCGGACTCCGCCTCGTCGCCCAGGGCTTCATCGGAGGCGGGAACCGCCTCGGATTCCTCGGTGGCTTCTTCGGCTTCGGCGATCTCGGTGTCCTCAGAAGTCTCGGGGGCGTTGGAAGTCTCCGAAGTCTCGTCGGCCTCGCCCGAGGCCACTGCTTCTTCGGTTGTTCCCTCGCCTTCCTCGTCCTCGGTGGCTTCAGCGTCCTGCGCGGCCGAGGTGCTCTCTTCCTCTTGCGACTCGACGTCGCTCGATACCGGAGTCCCCTCGATGGCGGCGGCCGACGGCTGGTCGGCCGCGTCCGGGGCCACGGAGTCCGACTCTGCGTCCCCATCGCCGGTGACGGTCCGATCCTCCGGGAACTGGCCCCACGGGGTGAGCAGACCCGGCGCCGGGATGCGCTCGCCGCCGACTTCACCGGTGATGAGCGCGCTGATGTCGCCGTATCCGCCGAACAGGAATCCTTCGGCCATGTGGATCGGCGCGCTCAGGAGAGCCCCCCACTGGTCGATCGGGTTTCCGGCCATGCCGGCCATGTAGTACTGCTGGTGGGTTTTACCGGTCGCGCCGATTGCGCTGACGATCGGGCCGACCAGGCGCGCGAACGCGTAGTCCACCGCGGCGGGCAGCTCCTCGCGGATTCTGTCACCGTGGGACGGGAAACTCTGCGCCAACACCTCTGTCACCGCGTCGGTGAACGGGCCGACGACGAGCGGAGCAACAGGCGCCAGCAACGCGGCACCGAGCAGTGAATGGTTCCACCGCAGTAGGTCGAACTCCTCCCACTGGCCGCCGGGCTGCCCCATGCCGATCTGGTCGAATATCGCCGGGATGTCGTCGTTGAACGTTCCGAGGCTTTCCTGGACCGCGGCCACCGCTCCGGCGCCCAGGATCTCCAGGTAGTGGGTCAGCGCGACGTATTCCACCTCGGTAGCGACCACCCGCGGGGCGGTTTGCTGCTGCTCCATCGCAGCCGATGCAGGTATCGAGACCTCGGTACTGGGCAGCGCCGACACCGAGGACATGGTGATGGCGCCAGCGCCTGCCAGGGCAAGCCCGACGTTGACCGATCGCTGAAAGGCCTTGCAAACCATACCCACTCGACTCCAATGCAACTGTTGAGAAACCGGACCGCAGCAAACCTTAGCTGAGAGCGGCACAGGATTGGGGGCTACCATTTGACGCCCGCCGGGACCGCGGCCGCTTTGCGGCGCCACCGCCGCATCGTTGCCACGCCGACCGACGCACCCTCAGCGGCCCGACCCGTTCCCTTCGCGGGAGTCGGTGCTGCTAATCTCACTTGCGACATCGCCGATGTAGTTCAATGGCAGAACATCAGCTTCCCAAGCTGAATACGCGGGTTCGATTCCCGTCATCGGCTCCAGCATCTGTACAGGTAAGCGTCGTATTCGCTGTCGAAGGCAGTCAGCGGTCCGCGGAACTGTACCCCGCCGGTACCCCGGCAATGCCGACACGGACTTGCAGCGCGCTCCCTCCGCTCAGCTTCGAACCTCCTCGCTTCAATAATCTCCTCGAACTCTTCCCACATCGGCCGCCAAGTGGGGTCGAGAGCGGTTAGCTCCGACATGTCAGCCGGCATTGGAGTCGATCCAGCCGGTGCGCTGTACCCGCCCGCCATCACGTCGTCCACATTCGTCTCCGCGAGCACCCGCTCCGTGAATACCGACTGCTCAATTTCTAGAACACCCTCGCGAACGAGATGCGCGATCAGCGCATAGGTGTTACTCACTGCTGCGCCTAGGCGGGCATAGACACCGGCCGCAGCTCGGAATCGTTCGTCAAGCCCCAGTTCGTTGCCGACAGCCGACTCGATTACTTGGGCATGCATCGCGTCCGCATTCAGCCAGAGGTCAGCGAGCTCCATATCCGTCAGCTGACCGCTCTCGGCCATCACGAAGTATGCCTGGGCAGACTTCTTGCGTTTCGTGATGTCGTCGAACATCTTCCACAAGCCTTCGATGTCGAGCACCTCATCAAGGAGTTCTTGCGGTGCCAGGTCGGCGATGGCGTCGAGAACCAGCTCCCAGTAGACACGCTCGTCACGCAGGGTGAACGGCCGTAGCCGCACGGCAAATGACTCAAGTGCCTCCTCGGGCGGCAGCTCGAGCAGGAAACGCAGCTCACGCTCTCCGGTCTCTGAATCCTTCGCAACCTGGAACTTGAAGGTGCCGTCAGCCACAGCCTGGAGCAGCTCTATGTGGTCACTGATAAGCGAGTGGGCCAACACTTTTCGGGCGCGGAGGACGAAACGCTCAAGGCGATCGCGGGCCCGGTCGCGCTCAGGACGGCTTAGACGGCGTCGCACACGTCCAGGGTAGGCCGGGCATCCGACAGGACAGCCACTCTCAGTCCTACGAATGACAATCGTGTGATACACTGAAGGTACCTAGATCTGCTGGCTATGGGCCGGGAAATAGGGTGGTTCTGTCCGTGTTATGTACCGAGAGCCGATACGCGAGTGGTCCAGGTGGCCGCGAGCGGTTACGCCGTGAAGGCGGATAAGCGCAGCGCCGTTTGCGCTTCAAGGCGGTCAGCCTGGTCCACGTCAACGTCTAGCCCTATGTGCCCCACCCGATTTCGGCGCAATCGGGATTACTAAGGCATTGAAGGGTTCGCCGATGATCGGCTACTTCATCATCTCTGCTGTCGTCCTGCTGCTCGGTCTAGCAATGTACCTGGCAGCCAGTGTCGCTATCGCGTACCGCGACTCCGACAACGCCGCAGACATCATCTCGGCGATGGGCAAGTCGTTCCCGCTCAAGGGCTTTTGGTGGCGCCGCAAGTAGACGCCGCCTAACCGTGCAGCGGTATCACGTTGCCGCCGTACGTCGGCGCTGGACCAGCCGCAAGCGCACCAAGTGCGGCCATCTCGTCGTCGTGGTCGGCCTTCGCGTAGAGGTGCGTGTAGACGAGTTCGGTCGTCGTCGGGTTCGCGTGCCCCATCCACTCTGCCACCTGCCGCACCGAAATGCTGGGGACCGCCGCGCACAGGCTCGCATACGTGTGGCGGAGCGAGTGGAACCGCAACCCCGCCGGAAGCACCGCATTGCCCGCCGTCCGGTTGGCTCGGAGCACAGCGGGCCGGAACACGGCCTTATAGAAGCTCGGGTGGCGTAGCGGCGTCGTCCAGTCGAGCACCAACCGCTTCTCGGCGTCCTCCACGGTGAGTTCGGCCAGGGCGTCGGCCTGTCGCCGGGCGCGGTCCTTCGCGGTCGCGCTCGGGGCTGCGTCTTTCACACCCGTAGTGGCCGCTCCTGGTGCGGCGGCGTCGGCCCGCACTCCGGTAGGCCGGGGAGTCGTCAATCGCATACCGGGGAACAACGGAGCGCCAGGCTCTTCCCGATGGCGGGTGCTCGGCGAGGTAGTCGCGGACCAGACTTGCTGTAGGCCCCGGAACCGGCACGACTCGCATTGAGCCGTCCGTCTTGGTCAGTCCGTGGTTGGCAGCGGTCCGCTCAACGTGCACCTTCACGCCGCCGTTGGTCGAGACTTCGATGTCTTGGATCTGTAGCCCGCCGAGTTCCGCAGCACGCAGACCCGACCACGCCGCCAGATTGACCATGACGTTGTACGGCCAAGGCGTCGCCGCAACGAGCGCAGAAACCTGTGCCGCGGTGAGAAACTGCGCCCGGTCTACCACCCCGACCTTCGCCCCCTTTGCGCCGCGCTCCTTGGGTAACTTGACGTGCTCGGCGGGGTTCTTCGCCAGCCGGCCATCCACGACCGCCTGCTCCAAGACCATGCGGACGGTCCAGAACGCGTGGCGCACCGTGGACGGCTTCTTGCCCACCGTCGTGAGCCGATTCACCCACGCCTGGATGTACTCGCGGGTGATCTTGAGCGGGTAGCCGCCGAACACCGCGTCAATGCCGAGCGTCTTTCCGTCGCCGCGCCGAGTGTGGGCCGGGGCGAGCGCGTAGCGGTGGTTCTCGGCGTTGTTGCGGGTGTCGGCCTTCCGCGACTCCAACCAGATCGCCGCCGCGTCGCGGAACAGCATCTTGCCCTTCGCCGGGTCGAACACGATCCCCTGCGCCGCCGCGCTCTCGGCGTTGCGCGCATAGTCGGCCGCAGCCTTCTTGTTCGTGAAACCGCCCTTGCTGTGGTCGGTGCCATCTGGATCGCGCCACTTCGCCACGTACCTTGTTCCGCCGCTGCGCGTTACGCGCTTCTGTGTCCGCGCCATCTCATGAGTCCTGTTCGGCCGGTGTGGGTTCGGTGGGTTCTGGCCGTGGCGGCGGGCCCATGCCGCCCTCGCATGGGTCGTGCGGGTCTCTTGCTGGCCGGTTCATGCCCTCAGGGGTCAGTTCGGTGGGCGTGCGAACGTAGCTGTAGCCCCAGTTGGGCTCCATGCGGGTGCTCCTGAGCTCATCGACGTAGTAGTCGGCCACCTGGCCATCGGCGAACCGGACGCGGTGGAGCATGTCGCCCGCATCGGCATAGGTCCGCTCAACCGTGCCAACCTGACCCCTCTGGGTGTCGCCGGGAACCGGCGCGACGACCCGCACGGGTTCGCCGGGCGGGTAGCGGTCAGCGCGGGCCTTCATGCGCTGACCCCGACTGTCGTCGCCGTCGCGCTGGTGTAGATGCGCCGCACAGTGCTCGTGTGCCACTTCTTGCCGCCACTTCATCGTCAGCAGTAATGCCCCGGCACGCCTGACTTCCGAACGTGTCGAGGGTGCAACCCCGCCACCGGACTATGCCGGCCAGCCGGTCACTGGCTCGTACGGCGGTGCGTTGCTCATCGAGTCCTATTTCATCCCGCAGGGCTACGTCATCATCGCAGCCACGGGCGGGGCCAACTCCAACGACAACCCGGTCGGGTTCCGTGAACACCGGAACTCCGCGTACCACGGCCTGCGGGTGATCCCCGGCGTCGGCCCCTACCCGATCACTGAGCATTTTTACGTTCGGTCGTTTGGTACCGGTGTTCGCCATCGGGGTGCAGCCGTGGCGATCCAGATCACCGCGAACGCGAACTACACCGCGCCCGTGATCGTCGCGCACCGGTAAGGCTGGCTCACAATGGGTTTCACGAAGGGTTGGTACGGTGACCGTGCGCACGCTCGCGGCGCGGAAGACACTGGTGCCAGTGAGTTCTCATGGGGACCGGGGCCGGTGCCTCCCGGTGCGGAGTACGCAACCCCTGCAGACGGCGGCGCATACCGCCCCAAGGCCCCCAGCATGGTCGACCCGCCCAAGCGCGCACGCCGCAGCGAAGCACGGGGCAACCCCGGCGACATCGTCGCCCAATGAACGTGGTCGGGCGCGGCGCATGCCGTTCGTCCTTTCCGGCTCCAGCTGCCCGCCGTCAGCTACAGCGGCGCGTCCGACCGCCCAAAAAGCAGGCCGGTAGCGGGTGGCCCAGCAGCGCCCACTACCGGCCCCTAACCGGCCCGGTGGCGGGTGGGACTGTCCTTCCGGCCCGCCACCGGCTGCCCGACGCAGTTACTGTTGGCCGCCACCAAGACGCGCGTCAGCCCGGTCGAGCGCGCGCATCAACAGGCTCGCCGTCGCCAGCATTTCCATCGCTTCTTGCTCGCCGGTCTGGAGGTTCGGGCCGTGCCCACGTGTGTTGCGTAGCGCCTGTGCCGCGCCCATGAAGAGGTACTTGTAGCCCTCGCGCTCGTCGGCCTTCTGAGCCGCGTTGGCGTTGTCGGAGGTGAGGTCGAGCAACGGGTTCTGCTCATTGAACACCGTCGTCATCAGGCCTTTGCCGCTGAGAGCAGCACCCTTCGAGCTGACGGGATGGCCGGTCAACGCCTGCACCCGGTCTTCCACGGCTTTGAAGGCATCGAACACCGCGTTGTCGTAGTGCCGACTGGCGACCTGCGACCCGCTCGCCGCCGAGATGAGCGGATGCAGGCCGGGGAGACTCACAGGCGTCGGCTGCCGCAGCGCTGCCCGACCGGACACCACGTCGTACTTAGCGCCCGTGTGGTCCAAGTTTTTGCTCGCTCCGGGGAAGGGCATTTCACGCACCTGCACTTCCCGCAGCCGCATGATCTTGGTCTTGCCGTTCGGCAGCGTGTCCGTCACCTCGTCGCCATCCTCCACGTCGGCATCGACGGCGAAGGTGATGCCGTGTTCGTGGCCGAGGTCCTGCGCCTGGATGTCGAACTCGGTCACTGTGCCGTCGTCCGTGACGCGGCGCAGCTTCATCGTCTTGCCAGTGATGCCGTGCGGAAGCACCGTCGCGTCCCCCGCTAGAACTTCAACGTCTCAACGAGCTGCAACTCAAACCACGGCGCGACGCACATGAAGTCGTCACGAGTGGCCCGGCCCAGTACCGGAGCCAGGTACCGGAACCACACCGAGACACTCGGCGGCGGCCCCTCGTTGTGCTCAATGCGGACAATCTCACCGGGGATGTTGGCCTGTATGCGGTCGTTGTGGAAACCGAGGTGCTTGCCGATGTGTTCGGGGCTCAAGTCGCCCGCCTTGATCGGCGTCGTCGCCACGACGGCACCACTGTGCGTTCCACCGTCGAAGAGATGGCTGACATATACGTCGGGCTCACTACTCATATCCAGCATTTTCCCAGCAGCCACCGACAGAACTCGGCGTGTCGGCGGGCGTGTCCCGGTACCCCGGCTGTACCCCCGACCGGACCCGTACTGCGGTCGTACCGAGAGCGAACCGATGGCGTTCGGTAGGCGTACCGGAGTGCACTTGAACAGTGCAAACGCCTGCAATTTTCAGCCCTCGTACCAGCGGTGATCGCTCACCCGTTCGGGCGTAGAAACGGCTTCCCAAGCTGAATACGCGGGTTCGATTCCCGTCATCGGCTCCATATCTACCAGGGCTTTCTCGCCCGGTAGCCGGTCCGCCAAGGCGGTTCGTCCCTTATCCGTCCCTTGTCGGGGGCCGTGGCGCCCGTTGGCCGGTGCAACAATCAACACCCGTGACAGACACGAACCCGTTGCCGCACGCGAGTCGTATCAACGCCTACTCGGAACTGGTCGCCGCCGAGACGGCTTTCCGTGAGATAGTCCGCTCTGCCATCGGCCCGCAATGGGTTGATGACTTCCCAACCGAGAAAATCGCCGCCCTCGAATCAAAGCGCGAGGAAGAAGACAAGAAGCGTGACGGAGCATCGGTCAGCCCTGATCTGCTGGATTACACCGAGGCCTATCAACTTGAAGCGCTGATCCTCAAGCACTGGGACAAGACCAAGCCCATTCTGAAAGACCGAAAGCGCACTGAGGTCTACCTCAACCTGATGCTCGACGTTCGTAACACCGTCGCGCACGCGCGCGCGGTCGTTCCATTCGAGAGGTACCTATTGGCTGGTATCGCTGGGCAGATTCAGAACCTCATCTCGCGGTACCGTAGTGAGTCTGAAACCGCTGATGCGTACTACGCCAGCATCAACTCCGTTCGTGACTCCTTTGGCGACGAGGGCATCAGACCACCGGCGCAGGCAGACACCGTGTGGCACCCGCGAAAACGGCTCAAGGTTGGTCAGGTAGTCACCTTCGAATGCTCGGCTACCGATCCCTTTGATCGTCCCATTGTCTGGACCTTCACGCTCTACAATAGCTCTACTAAGCAGGCCATAGCGCTAGGCCAGGTCTACGGTGACAAAACGGCTTTCGACTGGATCGTTAAGCCTGATCACTATGGCGAAAGCCGAGTCCTGATCGTCTCGATGGGCAACAACAGTCCATACAAGCGGGACGGTTCGGCCGATGGCATCGCCGCCTTCGGGTATGACGTCAACCCTCCAGTACCGCCGACTCCGTACTCTTAGCCGTGCATCGGTATCACGTTGGCGGGCAACTCCGGTGCCATCATGGCCGCGAAGGCGTCCATCTCTTCCGCGTGCTCCTCTTTCCGGTACAGGTGGGTGTAGATGGTCTCGGTAGTGATCGGGCTCGCGCGCCCCATCCACTCGGCCACCTGGCGTACCGGCGTTCCGATCTTCGCCTGCAAGCTCGCGTTGGTGTGGCGCAGCGAGTGGAACCGCAGTCCCTCCGGTAGTAGTGCCGCGGTGTTGCCGGTCGCCCTACTCGCGGCGTTCGCCCGCAGTACGGCAGGACGGTAGACGGCCTTGTAGAACGACATGTGGCGAAGCGGGGTCGCCCAGTCGAGCACCAGCCGCGCCTCGGCTTCCGCGACGCTGAGGCCGGCCAAGGCGTCTGAGGTGCGCCCTCTGTAGTGGTCCAGTTGTTGTGGTCGGGGCACGATCTAGCGCTAGGGGTCGAACAACAGTCCAGGTCGCAGCAGTGCTCACCGACCGGCGGCTCGATAATCAGCGTCGCCGTCCCGGATCACTATCCGTTCGAGGCTCGCCGATCCGCACCCATGAGGTCTGTCGGGATGATGCTGGATGTGTTGATGATGCCGCGTTGTGGTCAAGTGGAGGGCTCATCCGGCGGTGCGGTTTGCCGCGTCAGGGCTGTCAGGATGCCGGCCATGCCATATTCGAACCGCGCGTCGTACTCAGACGACGTGAACTCGTCGAGCACGGCGAAGAGCGAGGGGAATTCGGCCTGTGTGTAGCCGGCCTCAATCAGTTCGTCGATCCGGGCTGGGGCGGACTGCTCTTCCTGTGTCAAGCCAAGGGTGAAGTAGAAGAGCGTCCATGCCGTCCATGCGGCGTCACGGTGGCTTGGGCTGATTTTCAGCAGGTTTGACAGCAGCTGGTCGGCAACAGCCAACGTGCTGAACTCAGAGGGGAATGTCCCGGCAACTACTCGGGCTCCGTCGCGGTGGTGCAGCAGGGCGCGGCGCAGTCTGCGGATCAGGTCTGCGGCACGCCGCTGCGGAGTGCCATTCAAGTCGTGCAGCGAGACTTCGCCGACGATCGTGTCGGCCATCAATTCGAGCAGCCGGCTCTTTGACTTCACGTGCCATAGAACGGTATTCATGCGGACCCCGAGCTCACTCGCGACCGCACGCGTCGATACCGCGTCGATCCCTTCGGCGTCCAGGACGGTCAGTGCCGCTCGAACCACGTCCGTCGGGGTCAATCGGGGAGTGGTGCTGCTGTGCGACTGGGCGTTGGTCACCGACCCATGCTACGAGTCCCGCGCCTATCGGGTGATGCGGTCGAGGGGATTCGAACCAACGAATGCGCGCCGCCAGTGACGGCGCGTAGCGAAAGCAACCCAAGCCGGAGATCTTGCGAGTTCTTGGTCATCGACCTAGTCTACTGGTCAGTGACCAAGAAGAGGAATGGGCGAATGGGTAAAGAACGTCGAAGGAATGTCGCCGTCGTGGGAGCGGGACCTGTCGGGTTGTGGACGGCAGCTGAACTGCGGCTCGGAGGCGTCGATGTTGTCGTTTTCGATGAGCGGTCGGCGCCGAACCCGAACTCGCGCGCCCTCACCATTCACCCGCGGACGCTCGAAATCTTCGAATCGCGTGGCGTTGCAAGGCAGATGCTCGACGAGGGACTGAAAATTCCGAACGGCCACTTCGCCGTACTCGATCACCGACTGGACTTCTCGCCGTTAGACACGCCCTTTCCGTTTACTCTCGCGCTGCGTCAAGAACGGACTGAGCAGCTTTTAGAGGCACACGCCCGCGCGCTTGGGGTCGAGGTGCACCGCAACCGGCGGGTCGAAGGTGTGGAGGTCTGCGACGACGGAGTGGCCCTCACGACTAGCGACGGGACCGTGGTAGAGGCGGATTGGCTCGTAGGATGCGATGGCGTTGGCAGCACTGTTCGCACGGCGGCTGGTATCGAGTTCCCTGGTGAGGACTGGTCGTGCCTGGGGTGGCTCGGCGACGTCGTGCTCGAGAATCCGCCTGCTCAAGGGATCAGCGTCGCGTGTCCGGAAGGACTGCTCCTTGGCGTCCCACTGCCCGACGGTCGCCTCTATCGGTTGGCCGGCATCAGCCCCGAAGATGTCCGTACCGACTGGCCTGGAGAATTTACGCTCGACGAGCTGCGTGACAAGGTGACACGAATCCTCGGCACCGACTACGGCATGCATTCACCGGCCTGGTTGTCGCGGTACAGCAATACCGCTCGCCAGGCCGCTGAATACCGGCGCGGCCGTGCGCTGGTGGCTGGCGACGCCGCCCATCAGCACATGCCCGCCGGCGGAGTGGGACTCAACACAGGCATTCAGGATGCGATGAATCTAGGCTGGAAACTCGCAGCCACCGCAACCGGCCGCGCACCCGAATGGCTGTTGGACACCTATCACCAGGAGCGCCATCCGGCCGGTGCCGCGGTACTCAGTCACGCTCAAGCGCAAACTGCTCTGATGACGGCGTTCTCGACCGATGGATTGCACTTGCGTTCCCTGATCAACGAATTGGTCCGCACGCATCCATCAGCGTCGCTCGACCTCGCCAAGCGGTTGGCCGGCCTCTCGGTCTGCTACCCCGCCGCCCCCGGAGCTCATCCGCTCACTGGCACACGCGCGCCGGAGATGTCGCTGCGCGAGGGGGGTTCGCTACTCAGCGCACTTCAGCCAGCTCGTTTCGTCGTCCTGGACCTGATGGGCAGCTTCGATTACGCAGGGAAGGTGGTCAGCGCAAGGCCGATCACGCGTCCCGAGTGGCAGGGCGTGGAAATTGCGCTCATCCGCCCTGACGGGCACATCGCCTGGGCCGGGCTGGCCAAAGATTTCCCCGAGGCACTCGAAAAGTGGTGCCCGACTGCGGGATCAATGCCGGCCGTGTGACAGCGATAGCAACAACTGAGGCGTATCCAGCGGCGGCCGAACCGTCTGCGCAACACCAACGATGAGGAAAGATACCGATGACTGTCGAGTTGATCAACCCCGAAACCCTTTCGCCGCCAACTATGAACCTCTACAGCCACGTCGCTATCGGCTCCGCTGGCGGCAAGGTCGTGACGATCGCCGGGCAGGTTGGCCTCGACGCCTCCGGTGAGCTACTTGGCGCCGGCGATCATGCAGTGCAGGCCGAGCAGGCGTTCCGAAATGTCAAGCTTGCGTTGGAGGCCGCCGGCGCTCGCCCGCACCACCTCGTCAAGTACACGATCCACATTGTCAACTCCACCCCGCTTCTGATCACCCCAGTCTTCGACGCCATGAAGAAGGTCTTTGGAGATGAATTCCCCGCGGTGCCGAGCACCTGGCTGGGCGTCGCCTCCCTGGCGCTCCCGGAATGGCTCATTGAGGTCGACGCCATCGCAGTCGTCTAGTTGAGCTCACAGCAGCCCGTGGAAGTGCTCGAGGTACCGCGTCCGGACCGCAGACTGCGGCGCCACCACGGCAAGAGCGATCCCATCGACGCTCAAGCAGCCGCGCGAACTGTAATGGCAGGCAAGGCAAACGAAGCAGCCAACTTGCCGACGGACCGATCGAATCGATCCGGATGCTGCGGGTGGCCCGCGTC
>CAZLTV010000045.1:21421-25020 GCA_964562545.1 uncultured Mycobacterium sp.
CTCTCGGCAGATCCGCGCGCTCGCCGATGAGCACCCTGGCAACCCGGACTAATACCCCCATTAGTCCGATATTATCGACCTAACTCGGACTAAGGCTATGGTTAGTCCGAGTTAGGAGACATCTGTGCATCCGAGAGATACGTGGCCTAGCCATAGCGCAGAGCAACGCCCGTGGGCACAGACCCACAGGGGTGGCACCCGCCAGGACAGGACGCCTCGTTCCGTCACAGTGTCACTTCCCCCCTTCATCGCCAGAATCAACGCCGACATCGGCGCGGATGTCGCTGTCGAACTCGAAGCCGCCATGAGCGAGATAGCTCGACTCGACAGCACACACGGCACCCACCTCGCAGCGCTCAGCACCCTTCTGCTTCGAACAGAATCGGTGGCGTCTTCGAGAATCGAGCGCGTTGAAGCAAGCCTGGACGACTACGCGCGCGCGTTGCACGGCGGGAAAGGCAACTCGAGCGCAGTCTCGATGGCGGCGGCGACCACCGCCCTGAACGACATGATCGCGAGTGTCGATCGAGATGCCCCCGTGCAGATGTCGGCGATCCTGCGCGCACATGAGGCGCTGATGCGAGCCGATCCAACAGAGGGGCAGCACGCTGGTCACATAAGGACTGTCCAGAATTGGATCGGCGGAAGCGACTACTCGCCGCGAGACGCGCTGTACGTTCCGCCACCGCCAGACACGGTGCAGGCCTACATGGACGACCTGATGGAGTTCGCGAACCGAACCGACATTCCCGTTCTGATTCAGGCCGCCGTCGCGCATGCCCAGTTCGAATCAATCCACCCCTTCACCGACGGCAATGGTCGCATCGGCCGGGCACTGATCAACACCATTTTCAGGCGCAGGGGAGCAACAACTCGCATCGTTGTCCCATTGGCATCGGCACTTGTTGCTCACCGAGAGCGCTACTTCGGAGTGCTCAACACGTACCGCACCGGCGACCTACGCCCACTGATCGTCACGTTCGCGAACTCATCTAGGACTGCCGCCGCCGAATCACGCACTACTGCAGAGCGTCTGGCCGAGATACCAGTTGAGTGGCGAAACATGGTCGGACCGATCAGGCGGCACAGCGCGACCGACAAACTACTTCTGCTACTGCCGTCGACGCCGATCGTTTCGTCCGACGATGTCGCATCACTTGTCGATGCACCTCGAAGCAGCGTGTTCGCCGCAATAAAACGACTGCACGACACCGGTGTTCTCCGCCCACTGACGGACCGCAAACGAGACCAGGTTTGGGGGGCGAGTCTTGTACTGGACGAACTAGACGACTTGGGGCATAGGATCGAGCGAGCGAGCACTTAACTCCAGGGTCCCGGCCAGGACTAGTTGCAGAGGCCCCGGCGACCGGTTCCGAGTACAGCCGCCACGGACACCACCGCCATCGCAATCTGTGTTCACGGTCAGCAGATCGTGGGGCTCCGCGCCGTGAGCCGGTGACATCACTCTGACGTTGGGAACAATTCGCAACGTCGCGACGGCGCCCGGGTTAGATTCCGAACGTGACTCGGGGACACGTACTGCTTTTGCTGGGAACGGTCGGTGCGAGCGGCTGCATCGCGCTGGGAATCGGCTCCGGTGTCGCATCAGCCGACACCGACACCGCCGACGGCTCGACCAAGACCAGTCAGTCGAGCTACCGCGATGCGCAACGCTCGAGTGAATCCCGGGCCTCGGCATCCACCGACACCGACAGCACAGACTCGGAGAGTTCCGCCGAACCGGATACCTCATCGTCGACCGAACCCGCGAAAACCAGCCTCTCCTCTGATTCCGATGATTCCAACACCTCCGATCTGGACACCGCCGATCTGGACGCTGAGGCCAGCGAAGAGGACACCGAAGAGGGCAGCGACGAGACCGGGAGCCTCGACGACACGGGCGAGACTGGGGACCTCGACGCGGCCGAGAACACGGTCGACCTGTCAGTAGTTGCCGACGCGGTGACCGAGGCGAGCGAAGCCGCTCCGGACGCTGAGGCCAGCGATCCCGGTACCCCCGCTTCGGAGACCGCCGACGTTGCAGCCGAGCCCGAAACCTCAGCCGAGCCCGAAACCTCAGCCGAGACCGAAGCGACCAGCACCCCGCTCGAGACAGCATCGAGCGCCGACCGCGACCCCGCCTCGACTCCCGCTGCCGAATCTGCTTCCGCCGCTACCGAACCCGAGACGACGGACGCCACAGCGACCGACGAGCCCGCCGACACGACCGCCGCGGCGGTCACCACGGTGACCGGTGTCCAGACCGGCCGCTCGACCTTGACCATCCCGATCGGCCCGCACGGCTTCACCACCGCCGCGGACTGGTACTTCCCCACCCAGGCCGACGGTTCGGTGGACGCGACGGGCGTCATCTGGCTGCAGCACGGCTTCATGGCCAGGAACTGGTTCTACTCCGATCTGGCCCAAACCCTGTCGCAGCAGACCAACAGCATCGTGGTGGCGCCGAACCTGCCGTCGTTCCCGGCGCTGCTGCGCTGCGGCGGCTGCTGGATCAACGACCCCTGGACACAGCGGGCCGTCGCCACCATGTTCGACGGGGACGAGGCGTCGCTGACCGCCAGCGCGAACGCGGCCGGCCTGGTCGGCACGCTGCCGCAGGACTTCGTGTTGTCCGGCCATTCCGCGGGCGGCGGCTTCGCCACTGCGACGGGCGGGTACTACGCCGCAGACCCGGACAACAACGGCAGCCTGCGCGGCGTGGTCATGTTCGACGGCGTCTCGTTCGCCGGCCTGGCCGGTTCCCTGCAGAACCTCGACGACCCGTATATCCCGGTCTATCAGATCGCGGCACCGCCCCAGTTGTGGAACGCCCTTGGCTCCACCACCGACGAGCTGGTGGCCGCGCGCCCGGACCGGTTCGTCGGTGTCACGCTGGCCAACGGGTCGCACGTCGACGCCATGCTGGGCGGCCATCCGATCCTCGACTTCTTCGCCCAGCTGGTGACGAAGTTCTCCCCGCCCGGCAACACCGCGGCCGTCCACACCCTGGCCACCGGCTGGATCAACGACATGTACGCCGGGCTGGGCCCCACCGACGGCACCGGGATCTACGGGGCTCCCGACGAGTACATCGTGCTGGGCGACGCGGCCGCGGTGGTGCTGGCACCCGCGCCGATCGTGGACGTCGACCGCTACCTGGGCACCTGGTACGAGGTGGGCAGCGTCAAGCAGTTCTTCTCGATCGGCCTGGTGAACACCACCGCCGAGTACAGCCTCAACCCCGACGACTCGATCAAGGTCGTCAACTCCGGCAACTACTTCGTCAACAACGGACCGCTGTCGCGGATCGTGGGGGCCGCCCTGCCAGTCGATGCGACCAACAACAAGCTCAACGTGAGCTTCTTCGGACCCGTCTCGGCCAACCCGCCGGGCAACTACTGGATCGTCGACCTCGATCCCGACTACGAGTGGGCGATCGTCAGCGATCCCACCGGCTTCAGTGGGTTTTTGCTCAGCCGCACCCGCACCGTCAGCGACGACGAATACCGGGAACTGCTCGACCGGGCGTCGGTCAAGGGTGTCCGCGGCTGGATCACCCCGACCCGGCAGCCCGCGGCGACGGCCACGACCTCGGTGTA
>CAZLTV010000046.1:0-15870 GCA_964562545.1 uncultured Mycobacterium sp.
GATGCCACCTTGCTCCTCGCGTGCGCGTCACCGTGCTCCTCGCCTGCGTGTCACCGTGCTCCTCGCCTGCGTGTCACCCGGCGAGCCTAGATGTTGTGGCCGCGGCGGTGACAAACCGGGCGATCGCCTGAGGATGGGCCGCCGGGTGGGTATGCAGATAGCCGGCGTGCACGCCGTGACGTACCGCCCCGTCCTCGACGATCTCGCCCCCGCGTCCGGCGAAGCGCCACGCCGGATGCCGATCCTCACCGAAGTGCACGGTCGTGCGATGAAATTCGTGGCCGACCACGCGATCACCCACGGTGTGCAGTGCCGAATCGGCCACTGCGACGGCGTCGCGATACCCCAACCTCAACGTGTCGGTAAAAGTCGCCGAACCTGCCAGCACCCCACACATCGGGTGCCCGTCGAGATCGTCGACCAGGTACGTCAACCCCGCACACTCGGCGTGTACCGGCCCACCGCGGGCCGCCAGGGTCCTGATCTGCGTGCGGACCGGCTCGTTCGCTGACAACTCGGGGCCGAACTGTTCAGGGAAACCACCAGGCAAGACCAGTGCGGCAGTCTCCGCCGGCAACGGATCGCACAGCGGGTCGAAGTCCACCACGACCGCTCCGCAAGCCCGCAGCAACTCGACGTGCTCGGCATAGTTGAAGCTGAACGCCTTGCCCGCGGCCATGGCAACCGTGACGGATCCGGGTACCGGCTCGACGCAGGCAGGCGTCCAAGGCGGGGTTGCGACGTGGCTGGCGGCCACCGCCGCGACCGCATCGAGGTCGACGTGCCTGGCGACCAATTCGGTCATCGCATCGACCGCCGCAGCGGCCAGCTGCCCGTGTTCGACTGCGGTGACCAAACCCAGGTGCCGAGATGGAACGGCAAGCTCGTCGGCGCGCGGGATCGCGCCCAGCACCGACACGCCGGCCTGTTCACAACCCTGACGCAGCACCTCCTCGTGCCGCTGCGAGCCGACTCGGTTGAGAATGACCCCGGCCAGTCGCACGGTCTGGTCGAACGTCGCAAAACCGTGCAGCAGCGCGGCAATGCTGTGGCTCTGTCCGCGGGCGTCGACGACCAGGACCACCGGCGCCCCCAATCGCGCCGCCACCTGTGCTGTCGAACCGTGCGCGGCACCCGAGTGTGCCGGGTTGATGCGTCCATCGAACAGACCCATCACACCCTCGACGACGGCGATGTCGGCACCGTCGCTGCCGTGCCGGAAAAGCGGCCCGATCAGCGCATCGCCGACCAGCACGGGATCCAGGTTGCGACCCGGCCGGCCCGACGCCAAGCCGTGGTAGCCGGGGTCGATGAAATCGGGGCCGACCTTGAACGGGGCCACCGTTCGACCGGATCTGCGCAGCGCCCCCATCAGCCCGGTGGCCACCGTGGTCTTCCCGCTGCCGGAGGCCGGGGCGGCGATCACAACTGCCGGTGCACTCACCACCGAACACTCCACGAGCGTGCGTGTCTGCGGGCGACACGCCGCGCAAGAGTCGGATTATGCGCACGCTCGACAGCCCCACCCACGTCGGAATCGACGGCCACCCCTTGCCAGCGTGCGCGAACTCCGGAAGCCCCACGGCGTGTCTGCTGCAGACACGCACGCTCGCGGCGGACCCGGCCCGCCGTCGGGGGCAACACCACCTGCGCGTCCTGCTTCCGGAACGTGATCAAGCGCTGAACGGGTAGCTCACCTCGGCGCGTTCGGCGACGGTCACGGTTTCACCATCGGCACGTGCGGGATGCCGTCGTCGAGGAACTCCTCGCCGTCGCGGACGAAACCGTGCCTGGCGTACATGTCGGCCAGATAAGTCTGGGCGTTGATGTGGCAGGGATAGTCCCCCACCTCGGCCAGCGCGGCCTGCACCAGCCGCGCGGCGTGCCCGTGGCCGCGGTCACTGCGCTTGGTGCAGACCCGCCCGATGCGGAAGGCCTTCTGACCGGCCGGATGCTCCTCCATCAGCCGCAGAGTCGAAATCACCTTGCCCTCTTGGTTTTCCAGCCAAAAGTGACGGGTTTCGCGCAGCAGGTCACGTCCGTCCAGTTCGGGGTAGGGCGTCGCCTGCTCGACGACGAAGACCTCAACGCGCAGCTTGAGCAGCTCGTAGAGCGTGGCGGCGTCAAGAGCCTTGGCCCAGCTGCGGCGCAGCGCGACGGTCATCAAGCGGCCGCCGTCAGACACTCACCGACGACGGGGCGTGCGCAGTGCCCGGGATCGCTGAAGTCTCGGACACTTCGGGCACCCCACTGGCCGGCTTGTCCAGCTTGAGCGCCTTGGTCCCCCACTCCCACACCTCTTCGAACAGGGTCGGCTCACCGGACAGCGGCGTGCCCAGCGAGGGAACCATCTCCTTGAGCTTGGGCTGCCAACTTTCGTAGCGTTCGCCGAAGCAGCGCTGTAGGACGTCGAACATCGCGGGCACCGCCGTGGAAGCGCCGGGCGAAGCGCCGAGCAGGCCGGCGATGCTGCCGTCCGCGGCCGAAAGCACCGTGGTGCCGAACTCCAGCACACCGCCCTTGCCTTTCGCGCGGATAACCTGCACGCGCTGGCCGGCGATATCGAGCTCCCAGTCGGAATCCTTGGCGCTGGGGGCGAATTCGCGAAGGTTCTCGACTCGCGCAGCCTCACTGAGCATCAACTGGCCGATCAGGTACTTGACCAGCCCGATCTCGGTCATGCCGACCCCGAGCATGGACATCAGGTTGTTGGGCTTGACCGAGAACGGCAGGTCCGTGACCTTGCCCTGCTTGAGGAACTTCGGGGACCAACCGGCGAACGGCCCGAACAGCAGCCACGACTTGTCGTTGATGATTCGGGTGTCCAAGTGCGGGACCGACATCGGCGGCGCACCCATCGGCGGAAGCCCGTACACCTTGGCCTGGTGACCAGCGGTGAGCACAGGGTTTCCGGTGCGCAGGAACTGGCCGCCGACCGGGAACCCGCCGAAGCCCTTGGCCTCGGCGATGCCGGATTTCTGCAGCAGCGATAGCGCGCCGCCGCCTGCGCCGACGAAGACGAACTTGGCCTTGAAGGTGCGCTTGCGCTCTGTGCGGCGGTTGACGACCTTGACCGTCCAGCTGCCGTCCGAATTCTGACTGAGGTCGCGCACCTCGTGGCCGAACAGCGTGTCCATGCCCTGCTGCGCCCCGAAGCCGATCAGTTGACGTGACAGTGCACCGAAGTCGACGTCGGTGCCGCCCTGGGTCCAGTTGAGGCCAACCGGATCGGAGAAGTCACGCTTGTAGGCCATCAGCGGCAGACGGCGCGCGAACTCGTCGCGGTCGTCGATGAACTCCATCGTGGCGAACAGCGGATTGCTGGCCAGCGCATCGCGGCGTCGCTTCAGGTAGTCGACGTTCTGCGCGCCGGTCACGAAACTCACGTGCGGAATCGGGTTGATGAAGCTGCGCGCGTCGGTCAGCACACCGTTCTCGACGGCGTAGGACCAGAACTGCCGCGACACCTGAAACTGCTCGTTGACGTTGACGGCCTTGGTGATGTCGATCGACCCGTCCGGACGCGCCGGGGTGTAATTCAGCTCACACAGTGCCGAATGGCCGGTGCCCGCGTTGTTCCACGGATCGCTACTTTCGGCTGCGGCACCGTCGAGCCGCTCCACCAACGTCATGGACCAGTCCGGCTCCACCAAACGCAGCAGCGTGCTGAGCGTTGCACTCATGATGCCCGCCCCTACCAGCAGGACGTCGGTCTTCTCTGGTTCAGACACGTTGTCGTCGGCCCTTCGCGGTCGCGGCCCGTGAATCACGGCTTCCCGGTGTTCAGATTATCCCGCGGACATCGACGCCACCGTGGCGACCACTACCTGCACCGCATCGGGGAAGCCCACTTCAGCATTAGGGTGGCATTCGTGTCTGGATGGGAGCCCGACGTACTGCCCGGATACTGGCAGTTGACCTTCGAACTCGGCCCCGATCCGGACGGTCAGGGCGAGCTTGCGGCGACGCTGGTGAGCCGGGGGCACCCTGACGACGATGCCGGACGGTCGGCCCGCGACGTGGTGCTCGTGGTGCACGGCTTCACCGACTATTTCTTCCACACCGACCTCGCGGATCACTTCGCAGCCCGGGGCTTCCACGTCTACGCCCTCGACCTGCATAAATGTGGACGCTCTCACCGGGACGGCCAGACGCCGCACTTCACCACCGACCTGTCCCGCTACGACGTCGAACTCGAGCGCGCGTTGGCCGTCATCAACGCGGCGTCACCGGCGCGCGTACTGGTGTACGGGCACTCGGCCGGCGGGTTGGTGACGTCACTATGGCTCGACCGAATGCACCGCCGTGGCGCTACCGCACGCGCCGGTGTGACGGGCCTGGTGCTCAACAGCCCGTGGCTGGATCTTCAGGGCCACCCGATTCTGCGCGCGGCACCCACGTCGGCAGCGCTGTCGGCGCTGGGGCGGATTCGCAAACACACCGTGGTGCGCCGCCCGACACCCGGCGGCTACGGCACCACTCTGCACCGCGACTACAGCGGAGAGTTCGACTACAACCTGACATGGAAGCCCGTCGGCGGCTTCCCGGTCACGGTCGGTTGGCTGCACGCGATCCGGCGCGGCCAGGCCCGGCTGCACCGCGGTCTCGATGTCGGCGTACCCAATCTGATTCTCAGATCGGACCGCAGCGTCCGGGAAACCGGGGACCTGGATGCCATTCAGCTCGGCGACGCCGTGCTCGATGTGGATCAGATCGCCCGCTGGGCAGGCTGCATCGGCAACCGTACGACCGTGGTGCCGATCGCCCAGGCCAAGCACGACGTGTTCCTGTCGGTGCCCGAAGCCAGGCAGACGGCCTACACCGAACTCGACCGCTGGCTGGACTGGTATCGCAGCGAGCACCCGCACGACCGCCCAGCTCCCGACCACAGCGACCGGAGTGACGAACATGGCTGACTTCGACATCGCGATCATCGGGACCGGCTCGGGCAATTCGCTGCTCGACGAGCGTTACGCCGACAAGCGGGTGGCGATCTGCGAGCAAGGCGTGTTCGGCGGAACCTGCCTCAACGTCGGCTGCATTCCCACGAAAATGTTCGTCTACGCTGCCGGGGTCGCCCAACAAATCCGTCATGCCGGTCGCTTCGGCGTCGACGCCCACATCGACGGGGTGCGCTGGCCCGACATCGTGTCCCGGGTGTTCGGCCGCATCGACCCGCTGGCCACGGGTGGAGAGCACTACCGCCGATCGTCGCCGAACGTGCAGGTGTTCGCCAGCCACACCCGCTTCGCGGCTTCAGAGATCTCCGAGTCCTCGGGCGCCTACCGACTGCGCACCGACGACGGCGACGAGTTCAGCGCCGATCAAGTGGTCATCGCCGCGGGTGCGCGCGCCACGGTGCCGCAGGCCATCGCCGACTGCGGAGTCACCTACCACACCAGCGACACGATCATGCGGCTGCCGGAACTGCCCGACCACATCGTCATCGTGGGCGGCGGGTTCGTGGCCGCGGAGTTCGCGCACGTCTTCTCGGCGCTGGGAGCACGCGTGACGATCGTCCTGCGCGGCACCACGATGCTCAGCCACTGCGACGACACCGTGTGTGAGCGTTTCACCGATATCGCGAGCAGGCAGTGGGAGATCCACAGCCGTCGAAACATCGTGGGCGGGTCCTCCGACGACGGCGGGGTTACGCTGCACCTCGACGACGGCTCGAGCCTGCGTGCCGACACGCTGCTGGTGGCCACCGGCCGGGTTCCCAATGCAGACCAGCTCGACGCGCACCTCGCCGGTGTCGAAGTTCGCAACGGTCTGGTCCAAGTCGACGCCTACCAGCGCACCACAGCGCGCAACATCTTCGCTCTTGGCGACGTGAGTTCGCCGTATCAGCTCAAGCACGTCGCCAATCACGAAGCGCGGGTGGTCAAGCACAACCTGCTCGCCGACTGGGACGACACGACAAATCTGATGCCTGCCAACCACCGCTACGTGCCCTCAGCGGTGTTCACCGATCCGCAGATCGCCTGTGTGGGCATGACGGAGAACGAGGCGCGAGCGGCCGGCTATCGCATCCGGTGCAAGGTGCAGGACTACAGCGACGTGGCTTACGGGTGGGCGATGGAAGATTCCACCGGGTTCGCCAAGCTGATCGTCGACGCCGACACCGGTCTGCTTCTCGGTGCCCACATCATGGGCCACCAGGCGTCGTCGATCATCCAGCCGGTCATTCAGGCGATGGCCTTCGGTCTGACCGCCCAGGATATGGCGCGCGGGCAGTACTGGATTCATCCCGCGCTGCCCGAGGTCGTGGAGAACGCCTTGCTGGCACTGTGCGATGAGCCGCCCTGGCCGCCGCCCCGGCGCCACTAGGGCTATTTGGCTACTGCAGCCACTATGTCCATGAACCCCACTGATCCCGCCAGGGCCACTGCCAGAATGATGTTCCACCGGCCCTGGTAGTACGCGCCCTGATGCCGTCCAGGCGTGCCAGCCCGAGATAGCCCGGTAACGCGCAGAGTCAGCGGGAGCCGACGGCGAATCCCCACGGCAGCTCGAGCCGGTGCGCAGCGAGCAGCTCGACATCGGAGAGCACGTCGGCCACCGGCCCGTCGGCGACGATCGCGCCCTGGTCCATCACGATCGCCCGGTCGCACAGCTGCGCGGCGTAGGGCAGGTCATGGGTGACGATGAGCATCGTCGCGTCCAGCCCTGTCAGCGTCTCGGCGAGCTCACGACGCGCCACCGGATCGAGATTGGCCGACGGCTCGTCAAGCACCAGGACGTCGGGCTCGCAGGCCAGAACAGTCGCCAGGGCAGCGCGGCGCCGCTGCCCTCCGGACATGTGCGCCGGACTCCGATCGGCCAGTTCGGTCATCGAGACGACTTCGAGGGCATGCCTCACCCGCGCCGCCAGCTGCTCACCCTGCAGACCGAAGTTCGCCGGACCGAACGCAACGTCTTGGGCCAGCGTGGGCATGAACAGCTGATCGTCGGGATCCTGGAAGACCAGCCCCACCCTGCGCCTGATATCACGTAAAGTGCTGCGCGACAGAGCAATTCCACCGACCTCGACCGCACCCGACGAGGCAGTCAGCACCCCGTTGAGGTGCAGCATGAGCGTTGTTTTCCCCGCCCCGTTGGGACCGAGCAGCGCCACCCGCTCCCCCGGTGCGACATCGAGGTCAATGCCGTCCAACGCGACGTGGCCGCCGGGATAGCTGTAGCGCAGATCGCGGACTCGCACAGCCGGAACGCCAGTCACCGAGGCACTCATCACCGCACCGTCCATGCGCTGATCGACACCATGACCGCGATCGAGGCGGGGACCAGGGCAAGCACCCACTGCCGCGACGAGGCCGCTACCGCACACCCCGCACCGGCGGCCAACGGCGGCACCTGACCATCGAAGCCGCGCGAAAGCATGGCCAGATACACCCGTTCTCCCCGCTCATAGGACCGCAGGAACAGCGACCCGACTCCCTTGGCGGTGGCCCCAACCTGATGCAGCATCCGAGGCGAGTCGCCACGCGAGACGCGTGCCATCCGCATTCGGCGGGCCTCCGCGGTGAGCACGTCGATATAGCGGATCATCAGTGTCAACACCGAGACGATGACACCGGGTACGCGCAGCCTGCTCAGTGCGATCGGAAGCTCTCGGGCCGTTGTCGTGGCGGCCACCGTCAACGAGGCGGCCACACCCAAGGTGCCCTTGGCCACTATTCCCCAGGCCGCGTACAGGCCGGCCACCGACATCTCGATCCCGGCCACGGTCACACGCTCACCTCCCTCGGCGAAGGGCAACAGCAGCGCCAGTACGACAAATGGCACCTCGATCAGCATCCGCGGCAAGATCCACCGCAACGGGATCCGGGCCACCTTCCAGGTGACCAGGATGATCAGCGCAAAGAGCCCAAAGGGCCAGAACAACTCGCGCGGGGCGGCCACCACTGCCAGCACGAACACCACCAGGGCGATGATTTTGACCTCGCCCGGCAGCCGGTGCAGCGGTGAGTCGCCGTCTCGGTAAAGCGGGTGGGAGTGGCCGCTTCCCACGTCAGTCCTTGGTCACTGACGTGGACTTGGTGCGTGAGCGGGCGATCAGCCAGAAGATTGCGCCGGCGACCAGAACGGTCACCACCACCCCGACGATTCCGGCCAGCCCACCGGTGCCATCCTGGCCGCCCAGCGCGTAGTCGGCCAGCGGAGAGCCGGCCAGGGCGTGGTCTTGGGCGTGCTGGGCGATGCAGTCGCCGCGCAGCTCTTCTCCACCGGTCGTCTCGACGACCTCGCACCCCTTGAGCGTCGCGGAGTCCAGGCCGTCGGGGTTAGAGCTGGCCAGGTAGGACACCCCACCCGCGATGAACAAGGTAACCACAGCGAATCCGACCCAGAACCACCAGCGTCGTTGCGTCGTCTTGGTCATGCCACGGCCCCCACTTTCGCCGGGTTAGTGCGCAACAGGTAGACCAGGTCGGGACGTGCCCGAACCACGGCCATCACAGTCAGCGCGGTGATGATGCCCTCGCCGATACCAATCAACACGTGGGTGCCGAACATGTAGGTCGCCACGGTCGGCAACGAGGTTGTCGCCGCCCCGCCGAGAGCGTACTCGAGCACGAATCCCATTGCCGCGCAGACCGTCCCGACCAGCGCCGCGACGAACGAGATCACGCCGACGATTGGTACAGCGACCTCGCCCCTTCGGCGCGCAAGCCGGTACAGCAGCACGGCTGTGGCGTATCCGGCCGCGACACCGATCACCGACATGTTGGTGATGTTGGTGCCCAGCGCGGTGACGCCTCCGTCGGCGAACAACAGGGCCTGCACGATGAGGACCACCGCGACGCACAGCGCCCCCGTGTAAGGGCCGACGAGGATCGCGGCCAGCGCACCGCCGAGTAGGTGCCCGCTGACGCCCGGCAGAATCGGGAAGTTGACCATCTGCACGGCGAAGATGAAGGCGGCGACCAGGCCGGCCAGCGGCACAGTCCGCTCGTCGAGCTCGGTGCGCGCCCGGTAGGCGCACACCCCGAGCGCAATGAGCGCGATCACAACGAAGACCACGGAGACCGGGGCGTTGACGATTCCGTCGCTCATATGCATCGCGAGGGTCTGCTCGTTCATACCAGCACCTTATTGCGCCGTCTGAACATCTGTCTAGCTGGTCAGATGACTAGCCAGCTGCCTGACTTCCCGGGCAGGCCAGCCGCCCAGGCCAAAACCACCGGCTAACCGGCGCGAGCACGGTCACCTTCCGGCCTCAGAACGAACCACTCGGCGCCGAAAAGATCGGAACCGTGACCGTTGATTTGACCCGGAAGGCTGTCACCGGCATACCAATAGAGCGGATGGCCCTGATAGGTCACCTGTTCGCTGCCGTCGCGACGAAGCGCGGTCGTCACCCGGGCCACCTGGATCCCGATGCCACCGGCGGGGTCACCCGAGGTGAGCAGCGGCAGCCAGGTGTCGGCGCACGCGTCGTAGCAACCAGGCCGCCCGGGAGCATCCGCCGAGGACGCATACACCGCGCGTCCGACACCGTCGACCACAATGGTGCCCAGCCCGTCGACCTCCTTAGTCTCCAACCACCTCGCCCCGACCGGCGGGATCCGATCGTTGGACGGCGGCGGCGCGGGAGCCTCACGGACAAAGGACTCGGGCGGCGGCACCGTTGTCTGCGCCGGTGGGGTCGCGGTGCCACGGTTGTCCAGTGCACAGCCCCCCAGCAAGAGAGCCGCTACCGCCAGAATCGCCCCGAAGACACTCGACCGAATCATGCCAGGACAGCTCATGGTGTCACCGTTTCCCCAGACGGCGGCTCGCGAAACGCACCTGGCCGCGCGAGCTGGCCTAGGGTGTGTCCGACGCTTCCTGCCTTCCCGGATCGCTTCCCGGTCTGCCGCCCGATGCTGACCCGCGTCGCTTGACCACCTGCCAGGCGAACGCGGCCGCGATCAACACCGCCAGAACACCAATCAGGGCCCATGCCCCCAACGAATCCACGACGCCGGCCAACCAGCCTTGCACCGCACCGGCAGCCTCGATCACCGGGTCCGCCGCGCCACCGCCACCGAAGAACAACCGGATTTCGTAGACGCCGTAGTAGGTGACGTACAGCCCGGTGAGCAACACAACCATTCCGGCTATCGGGTTGATGTACGGCAACATTCGCCGAATCCCGGTACCGGCACCAGACCCGACCAGCGCCACAATAAGCGCCGCCACCCCCACCGTGATCGACATCCCCGCTCCGTAAGCCAGAAAGCCCAGCAGCCCGGTGACGATGTCGCCGTGCCGAAACGTCGCGCCGAGCATCGCCAGGAACGGTGCAATGGTGCAGGACAGCGACGCCACCGCGTATCCCACCCCGTACCCATACATCGACGAAAGCCGGGCCGTGGGCGTGCCGCCGGTGAGCCTGGGCACCATCGCGACGACGTCGCGACCCGACAGCAACCACAACGCAAGCGCGATCAGCAGCACCCCGATGACGACGGTGGCGAACGGCAAGTAGCGCTGCGCCGACGAGGCCACCGGCGAGATAACCACACCGAAGACACCGAACACCGTCAGGAAACCCGATGACATGGCCACCGTCGCCGCTCCGGCACGGGCCAGCGCGGCAGGGCGCGACGGAGCACTTGTGTCGCCGGCGATCACCAACCCGAGATAACCCGGCAAGAAAGCGAAGCCGCAGGGATTCAGCGCGGCGACCAACCCGGCCCCGAGTGCGAAACCCAGCGTGGCTGTGTCAATCATGGCGCTGTGTCGATCATGGCGCTGTGTCGATCACGACGCCGACAGCGCGCTGACCCGTTCGGTCAACTCCGGCTCGGACAACGTCCCACGCACGACCTCGACAATGCCATCACCATCGATGAAGGCATATGCGGGTTGCTGGGTAACGCCGAACCTCGTCCAGACCGCCCCGTCGACATCGGCGAGATGGGTGAAGTCCTTGATCGGAAAACGATCGACGAAACCCTGCATCGCCGGTTGCTCGTCCAGCCCTGCCACGCCGACGAAACGCACGCCGGGATTATCAGCGGCAACCTGTCCCACCAGCGGCGCCTCCCGTTGGCACGTCGGACACCACGGCGCCCAGAACCACAGCACCGCCGGCTTGCCGAGAAGGCTCTGCCCCGAGAACTGTTCACCGCCGAGCGTTGTTGCGGTGAACTGCAATTGCGCCGGCACCGTCCCCTCGCCCGGGACCGCGGGGGCCGAGGCCGCCGACTCAGCAGACGGCGAGGTCGCCACATTCGTCGATGCGGTCTCCGGTTCGGCGCCGCAGGCACTCACCAGGCCCGCAGTCACCCCCAACAGCGCGATCGCCATCCGCATCACATGCAGACCCTTTCTTCGTTCGTCGATCATCTCTGGCCGACACCAGATCCAGTATGTCCAGATCACGTCGAGCGGATGTGACAAAAACGTCACCGTCGTGACAGTGTCGGGCCGCCGATGAACCACAGCCGACCGCTCAACCCGCCTTGCCGCCCAACCGATCGATGTCGATCAGCTCGATCTGCGCGTAACGCACCGCGATCAATCCGTCGCGCTCGAACTCCTTGAGGATCTTATTCAGCGACGGCCGCTGCACTCCCAGCATGGCCGCCAGCGTGCGCTGGGCCAGCGGCACGCGGCCGTCAAGCGCCTCGTCGATCAACAGTTGCGCCACCTGAGCAGACAACGGCCGGCCCAGCATCGCCACCAGTCGGTTCTGACCCGCTGAAACACGTTGGGCAACAGACGGCGCCGGCCTGATCCCACCGCCAGTTCGATCAGACCCTGACGCACGATCCAGACCCCAGTCGATTGCTCGCCCGCGGCGAATACCACTGCACCAGAGTCGAACTGCCGGGAATCCAGCGTGCCGGCGAGCGCTGCCACATCCTCACGCAGCAGCGGCGCCGCCGAACCCCGACCTACACACCGGGCCACCCATGCGGCGTGCCGAACCTGGGCGTCCTGCGGACTCTCACCGCCGGCCAACACCCGCAGGGCCTGACGCAACGTACCGGCATTCTCGGAGATAGCGTCTCCTTCAGTTGCCGCCATCCTGTCAGAACTCCGACATGCAAACCTCGCCAATGTCATAACGCTGACAGTTCTCGTCCCGCACATGGTCACGCGTCGTTGAATGGCCGACACTTCATCGTTTCCGTTGGAAAGGAGAACCGACATGACTACTTCCGCATGCGAAGGTGCGACCGCGAGGTCAGGTGGCGCCGTCGGCATCGGTCGCGCGGCCATCGGAGGTGCGATCGCCGGCACGCTCGCATCGCTGATGATGGCCGGATATGTGATGGTCGCGGCACTGGCCTATCAGGGCAGAGGATTTTTCACACCGCTGTATCACATCGCCTCGACAGTGTCCTCGGGCCAGGCGATGATGCAGTCGATGGAGGCCGCCATGGCCGGCCACTCGTTCACGCTCCTCGCCGGGCCCGCGCTGCTCGGCACGGTGATACATGTGGCCGTGGGGGCCGGCTACGGCGTCACTTTCGCCGTCATCGCCCGATTACTCCGGGTGCACGGCGCGCGGATGATCGGCGCGGCGCTGGTGTGGGGCGTGGTGGTGTTCGTCGTCAGCGCGTGGATCGGGCTTCCGGTTGCGGCATCCCTGTTCGGCGGAGGCTCGCCGATCAGCGATATGGCATCGATGGTCGGATACCCAACCTTCCTCGTCGAGCACCTGATCTACGGCGCAGTCCTGGGAATTGGCTTGACAGGTGTGCGGACCGGAAGCCCCCAACGGTGACAGACACCGTCCACGGAGAGGTGGACGCAGGCCCTCTGGCATTTGCGGTCAACATGCTCGAGTCGCGTGGTGTACTGCGAAGGTGACAGTCTTCAGCACCGGTGACGTAGTCCCGTTGCATCGGCTGGACACCATCGTCGGCCGCACGGTTTCGGTACCCGACCCTGACCACCTCGTCCATCTGCAATTCCGGCGGTTCGCCGGCTGCCCCATCTGCCACCTGCATGTGCGGTCCCTCGCCCGGCGGCATGGCGAGCTCATCGCGGCCGGCGTCGTCGAGGTCGTGGTCTTTCACTCGACTGCGGAATCGCTTCGCGAGTTCCACTCGGATCTGCCGTTCGCGGTCGTTGCGGATCCACAACGCCACCTCTATGACGAGTTCGGTGTCGAGTCGTCACTAGCCTCGATCACGCACCCGCGCGCATGGCTGGCCGCGGCGCGCGGCGCACTGCGCCAACCTTCAGCAAGCGCCGGATTAGGGCGCGGCGAGAACCATTTCGGCAAGCCCGCCGATTTCCTGATCGCCTCGGACGGGGCGGTGCTCGCCGCGAAGCGCGGGGCGCATGCCGACGATCAATGGTCAGTCGACGAAATCATCGGCCTCGCGCACCGGTTCAGAGCCTGACGGAGGCCAGTCCGGGCTGAGCGCACACGACGCCCAGGTGCTGCCATGCGTTGGGTCCCGACGTCGACAATCCCGTCCGCCGCAAGGCCAAAGCCCAGGCGGGCACACTCATAAGCCTCAGCCGTGACGCGCTCCGATCCAGTGCAGCAGGTCATGCACGGTCTCGTCCTCCAACCGATAGGTCACCGAACGGCCAGCGCGGGTGTTGGTTACCCAGCCCTGCTGACGGAGCACCCGCAGCGCCTGGGAGACCGCGTTTTCCGATCTACCCAACGCCGCGGCCAAATCGCTGACACAGATTCCGGGCGAGCGATGCAGGCACAACAAGATCTCGAGCCGGTGCGGATCGGAGACCAGGTCAAACCGCTGCGCCCAGCTGGGCGTATCGACCTCGGCCAGCGCCGAAGACGCCCGCTTGACCAGCTGTTCGTCTTCCACCCCTGCAAATCTAGTCCCCGGCGGGCGCACAAGAAATCTCAACCGGCGTGCGTGTCCGCGATCAGTCCAGAAATCCGTGCAGCAGCGCGGCCGATCCATCCACGTGGGCGGACATGGTCTCGGCCGCGGCCTCGACGTCACCGGCCAGAATCGCCGCAATGATCGCCTCGTGTTGCTGTTCGGAGTGGGCGATGTTGCGGTCGAGCAGGGGTATGCAATCCAGCAGCTCGTTGAGCCGCATCCGATTCTGAGCCACCAACGGCACCAGCGAAGGCACCCCGGCAGCCTCGGCGATCGCCAGGTGCAGCCGGGAATCCAGGCGCCGATAGTCCGCGATATCGGCGTCGCGCACATCGGCCAACCGGCCCGACAATGCCTGCCGCTCGGTGGCGGTCAGCGTTCTGGCCGCGGCCAACTGAGTCGCGCCCACTTCCAGAATCTCGCGCAGCCGAACGACGTCGTCGATGTCGGCGCGTGTGAAGCGAACCGCCGCCGGGTTGGGTGCGGGCAGCGCGTCGGCGAGAAAGGTGCCGCCGTATCGGCCTCGGCGCGACACCAGATAGCCGGCCTGTGCCAACGATTTGATTGCGTCACGAACCGTGTCCCTGCTTACTCCCAGCCGGGTGGCGAGTTCCCTTTCCGGCGGCAAGGATTCACCGGGTCCAAGCACCCCGAGGCGGATCGTCTGCAACAACCGCTCGACAGTGTCCTCGAACGCGTTGAGCGGACGTACCGGGCGCAGCAGGGCGTCACTGGCGTCGGCGCGATCGGCCGAGCTTTGCTGGGCAGTCATCGGCCGGCGGCTTGCAGGGTCGTGACGTCGGTAGCGCTGATGTCGCCGTCGATGGGTGAGGACGAGGCGGTGGTGAACGACGCGTCAGCGCGGGCCAAAAAGGCAGCGGCAGCGCTCTCCGTGGAAACACCCACCGGCACAAAGGTTCCACTGAGATCGCCGACGGCTTCCCTTCTCGGCTCGGAAAGCCGCAAAACGGGAATGTTCTTGCCGGACAATCGCTGCGGAGAGGCCGTCATGCGTCCACCGCCTGTGTCCGGCGCTGCACGTACGCGGCCGCTGCCTCGACCAGACCGGCGAACAACCGCAGGTCGTCGAGTCGCTCCTCGGGATGCCATTGCACCGCTACCACCCACCTACCGGGGTGCTGACGGGCGTCGATTTCGATGGCTTCGATCACACCGTCGGTATCGGAGGCACTGACGATCAGCCCGTCACCAAGCCGGTCGATGGCCTGGTGGTGGTAACACTGCGCTTCAGTGACGGCCCCGACGAGCGCCCGCACTCTGGTGCCGGCGACCGTGGCGATCGACGACGTGGAGAACACGGCGTTTCCCTGTTGGTGGCGAGTGTGGCCGAGCACATCGGGCAGGTGCTGGTGCAGAGTGCCGCCGAGCGCCACATTGAGCACCTGCGCGCCTCGGCAGATCCCGAGCACGGGCAGCCTGCGACGCAGCGCGGCGTGCAGCAGCGCGAACTCGAACCTGTCACGGGTACGGCTGTCTGCGACGGGATCGTCCGTCGCCGGGTGCCGAGAACTGCCGTAGACACCGGGGTCGACGTCGCGCCCACCGGTGATGATCAACCCGTCAAGGCCATCGAGCAACCGATCCGCGGTGGCGTCGTCAACGGGCTGGGGCGGCAGCAACACCGGGAGTCCGCCGGCCATCCCCACTGCCTCGAAATAGACGGCGGGCAGGAAACCGGCGCGCACGTCCCACACACCGGTCTGAGCCCGCTGCAGATAGGTGGTCAGCCCAATCACGGGCCTGCGCTGTTCGCGGGCCGGCACTGAATCGACCGAACCTCCCGGATTTCGAGCGAGCTCGCCTCTGCCGGCCGCGCCCGAGGCGACCCCAAAGTCGTTCAAAGCAGCGGCTCCTATCCCAAACGGTCAGGCGTCGATATCACAGGCGGTAACCGGTTGCTCGAATTCGGCGCGCGTGAGCACGCCCGTAGCTGCAGCCATTCAGTTCCCTAACCACGCTGTGGAGGCGTTCTCTCTGCTCCACCGCTTCTCTCTGCTCCACCACTTCCTGCTCCACCGCTTCTCTCTGCTCCACCACTTCC
>CAZLTV010000046.1:15970-24751 GCA_964562545.1 uncultured Mycobacterium sp.
TTCTCTCTGCTCCACCACTTCCTGCTCCACCGCTTCTCTCTGCTCCACCACTTCCTGCTCCACTACGCAGCCAGTCAACCGATGACCGGCCTGTCCACTACGTCTGCGATAGCCCTGCCGCGTCGCGAACACGAAAGGTAGGGATACAGACCTTTCAGAGCCTATTTGATCGCGCACGGGCCGCACAGCGCACTCGACCGACCACCAGCGCCAACCGCCACGGCCGAACCACATTGACCGACCATCATGGCCGACGCGCCGTGTGACGAGGATCTCTATCGTGATGAATCAGCCCCGGTTTGGCGGCGCTGTCCTCGGGAAAATAACCTCGTTGCTGCAGGCCGGCGATTTCCACGGCCTCACGATTACCGATCGAGGACCGCCGACACAGAGTAGGGTCGAACAGGTGTGTGGAGCCACCGGCGAGGTACGCCTCGACGGAAGAACCCCAGATATCGCTGCCGTCAATGCGATGGCACAAGCCATGGTCCCTCGCGGACCCGACGCCTCCGGAGTGTGGTCGCAAGGCAGGGTGGCTCTCGGGCACCGGCGCCTAAGGATCATCGACCTCTCCGAGGCCGGCGCACAGCCCATGGTCGACTCCGAACTCGGGCTGTCCGTCGCCTGGAACGGCTGCATCTACAACTACGAGCAGCTGCGCGACGAACTGATGAGCCACGGCTACCGGTTCTTCTCGCACAGCGACACCGAGGTGCTGCTCAAGGGCTATCACCACTGGGGAGATCGGTTCGTCGAGCATCTCAAAGGCATGTTCGCCTTCGCGATCGTGGAGCGCGACAGCGGACGCGTGCTTCTCGGCCGTGACCGACTGGGCATCAAACCCCTCTATATCACCGAGAACGCCGACCGGATCCGGTTCGCATCGTCGCTGCCGGCTCTGCTCGCCGGCAGCGCCCGGGACAACTCGATAGACACCCGCATCGATCAGGTCGCGCTGCACCACTACATGACTTTCCACTCGGTGGTGCCGCCGCCACGCACGATCCTGCGCGGCGTCGGCAAGCTCGCCCCGGCGACGCTCATGGCGATCGAACCGGACGGCACCCGCACCACCAAGGTGTATTGGGAGCCCGATTTCACCCGTCGCGACGACCATGCCGACTGGTCCGAACGCGACTGGGAAGACGCGGTTCTGCAGTCACTTCGGGTCGCGGTGGAGCGCCGGCTCGTCGCCGACGTCCCGGTGGGGTGCCTGCTTTCGGGCGGTGTGGACTCCAGCCTGATCGTCGGGCTGCTCGCCGAGGCCGGCCAGCATGGACTCAAGACTTTCTCGATCGGTTTCGACTCGGTCGGCGGTGTCGAAGGCGACGAGTTCCGTTACTCGGACATCATCGCCAACAGGTTCGACACCGATCACCACCAGATCCGGATCGGCACCGACCGCATGCTGCCCGCCCTCGACGGCGCCATCGCCGCGATGAGCGAGCCGATGGTCAGCCACGACTGCGTCGCCTTTTATCTGCTCAGCCAGGAAGTCGCCAAGCACGTCAAGGTCGTGCAGTCCGGCCAGGGCGCCGACGAGGTGTTCGCCGGCTACCACTGGTACCCGCCGATGGGTGAACCGGCGGCGGCCTCGCTGGAAGGGTCGGTGGCCAGCTATCGAGCGGCGTTCTTCGACCGTGACCAATCGGCGTACGCCAAGCTGGTATCGCGTGCGGTGGCCACCCAGGACGATCCCAGCGAACGTTTCGTCGCGGAGCACTTCGCGCGGTCAGGTGCCGCAACCGGCGTCGACAGGGCGCTGCGTTTGGACAGCACGGTGATGCTGGTCGACGACCCGGTCAAGCGCGTCGACAACATGACGATGGCGTGGGGGCTCGAGGGGCGGGTACCGTTCCTCGATCACGATCTGGTCGAACTGGCCGCATCATGTCCGCCGCAGTACAAGACCGCCCACGAGGGCAAGGGAGTGCTGAAGCAGGCCGCCCGCAAGGTGATCCCGTCAGATGTGATCGACCGCCCCAAGGGTTACTTTCCGGTGCCGGCTCTGACCCACCTCGAGGGGCCCTACCTCGACCTGGTGCGCGATGCGTTGTACGCCCCGGAGGCCAAGGAACGCGGGCTGTTCCGCCCCGATGCCGTCGAGCAGTTGTTGGCCGACCCCAATGGCCGGCTTACTCCGCTGCGCGGGAACGAACTCTGGCAGATCGCGCTGCTGGAGCTGTGGCTGCAACGACACGGCATCAAGGGCCCGGCAGTATGATCGACGAGGTCGACGAGCAGCCTGAACTGCGGTCAGAGGCCATCACCATGGGCCTGCACGCCGCGTCACCGCAGGACATGGTCGACGCGATGGCCAAAAACGTTGAACTCGAACTCGGTTGGGGCCGACTGATTTTCGGCCAGACTTTCGCCGATCCCGCCGAACTGGCCGAGGTTTTGCGGCGGGAAGCGCCCGGGCGCCGCGACATCTGCATCTATGCACGGGAGTCGCACGTGCTGGTGGCGATGGCCCCGCACGAGCTGTTCATCGATCCCAGCCACACATACCGGCTGCGGTTCATCGAATCGTATGTGCCCCCTCCCCCGGCCCCCGCCATGGCCGTGCGCTCGCTACGCAGTCCCGCTGACGCCGACGCCATCAACCGGGTCTACGTGCGGTGCGGAATGGTGCCCGCACCCAGCGAGGTGATCTGGAACAACCACCTGAACGTCGACTCCGTCCAGTACCTGGTCGCCACCCGCGACGACGACGACACCGTGATCGGAACGGTGACCGGGGTCGATCATGAGCGACTGTTCGCCGACCCCGAGAAGGGGTCGAGCCTGTGGACCCTGGCCGTCGATCCCAGCGCCGGGATGCCCGGTGTCGGAGCAGCGCTGACCAACACTCTCGCCGCGGTCTTTCGCGAACGTGGCCGTGCCTACATGGATCTGTCTGTAGCCCATGACAACACCGCGGCGATCGCGCTCTACGAGAAGCTCGGGTTCCAGCGAGTGCCGGTACTGGCCGTCAAACGCAAAAACGCGATCAACGAGCCGCTGTTCACACCCAGGCCCGAGACGGTCGACGATCTCAACCCATATGCCCGAATCATCGCCGATGAGGCTTCGCGGCGCGGTATCCGGGTGGAGGTGCTCGACGCCGAGACCGGCGAGATGCGCCTTTCCCATGGCGGACGGTCAGTGGTGACCCGCGAGTCGCTGTCGGAGTTCACCTCCGCGGTGGCGATGAGCCGCTGTGACGACAAGCGGCTGACCCGACGCATCGTCAGCGAGGCCGGGGTGGTCGTCCCGCGCGGCCGGCTGGCCACCTTCGACCAGGGCGACCACGATTTCCTCGCCGAGGTCGGCGATGTCGTGGTCAAACCCACCCGAGGAGAACAGGGCAAGGGCATCACCGTCGGGGTTTGCGGCGACGACGATCTCGACGAGGCCCTGGCGCGCGCCCGCGAGAATCACCCCGAGGTTCTGATCGAGCAGCGCGCCGAGGGCGACGACCTGCGCCTGGTGGTGATCAACGGCAAGGTGGTCGCGGCCGCAATGCGCATGCCCGCCGAAGTGATCGGCACCGGGGAACACACCATCAAGGAGCTGATCGAAGCGCAGAGCCGCCGGCGCGCGGCCGCTACCGGCGGTGAGTCGCAAATTCCGATGGACGCAGTCACCGAGGCCACGGTGCGCGAGGCCGGCTGGTCGATGGACGATGTGCTCCCCGACGGCCGCAAGCTGCGGGTGCGCCGCACCGCCAACCTGCACCAGGGCGGAACCATTCACGACGTGACCGCCACCGCGAATCCTGAGCTGTGCCGGGTGGCCGTCACGGCCGCCGAGGCGATCGGCATCCCAGTCACCGGAATCGACCTGCTGGTGCCGGACATCACCCGCGACGAGTACGTCTTCGTGGAGGCGAACGAACGACCGGGGTTGGCCAACCATGAGCCGCAACCGACGGCGAAGGCGTTCGTGGACTTCCTGTTTCCCGACCAGCCGGGCCTTCCTCAGGCGTGGACTCCGGACGAAGCAACCGATATCGGCAGAGACGACGACGCAGATAAGACGTCCTGACGGTCACCAGGTGCTGGTACGCATCACGATCTCGGTGGCCAGTTGCGCCGTGGACTCGGCTGCGCTTCGCCGGCCGAGCAGATCAACCACCCGGTAATCGCCGTAGACGAACCGCTGACTGTTCAGTGCCATGGTTCTGGTGTCTTTGGAACTGACCAGCACGGTGGTGTTCAGCTCGACCGGTGGACAGTGTTCGTCACGGATCACGCCGGTCGGGTCGGGCACTCTGGGGTGACCCCGATCGACAGCCACGAGTCCGGTAAACCTATCGAGCCTGGTGGCCGCCAGCTCCCAGGCCAGTTCCCCACCGAGCCGATCGCCCACCAGCAGCGCCCACCCGATACTCAGGGAGTCGAGGACGCCGACCACAGCCTTTGCTGTCAGCTGCGGCTCAGCACCAACCACCACAGTCCGTAGCGACGCCGTGTGCAGCCGCTGGCACACCGCGTCATAGGCGGCCGGTGCCTGTTGCGCAGCACCCAGGATCAGCACGACCGAGTTCGTCTCCGGACCACCGACCTGCACGGGGACGCCGAAGCCGTCAACAGTCACCATGGCAGAGGGCATTGCGTCACGTTACAGGCAGCGGCCCCGTCGGCGGGGACTTTCACCGTGTCGGCGGACACGGACGCTGCTGCGGCCCGGGACATCATGCCGCCTCGGCGGCGCGGTCGGCTTGCTTGGCCATGACCTCCAAAAATGTCTGCGGCAGCGTGGCTTTGACAGTGATGGAGGGGGCCGGGTTCGGATAGGCGATACCGAACACGGCCATATTGCCGACGTTCTCGAAGGAGAAGAACATGGAGCGGGCGGCGCCGGACAAATGCATGGTCTGCTCGTAGACCAGCGCGTCGGGCCGCGAGGTTTGCAGCGGCGTCGTAGTCATCGGGATGCCGGGATCCCCTGGGCCGAAGAACGTCTTATAGGCCGCGCAGCGGTCTGCGGTCGCCGCCAGGCGGTCGAGATCCAGGTTCCAACTCAACACGGTGATCACAAGTTGCGCGCCGTCGTAGTCGACGATGTACTCGGCGGCACTTCCCGGGCCCCGCTCGGCCGTTTCGGCGATATCGCGGGACAAGCCGTCGGCGCAGCCTTCCGGTGAGGACAGCATCGGGGGCGGCGCGCCCACCCCATCACCCTGTCCGGGGTCCTTGACGAGCCGCTCGAAACCCACCCCTGGTGGAAAGTCCGCCTCGGTGAGCACCGCACGCTCGAGTCGGGCACCCGGCCATGTTGCGGTCCCGCTGACTGCGTTGCCACACCCGGCGACCGCAATCGCGACGAACACCGCGCTGGCGACGTGCCGGATCATGATCTCAGGCTACCCACCGCCTCAGAGCTGAGTGAGGATGTCCGCGCCGGTGTCGGTGACAACCAAGGTGTGTTCGAACTGGGCGGTCCACTTCTTGTCCTTGGTCGCCACCGTCCAGTCGTCGTCCCAGATCTCGTAGTCAAGTTCGCCCAGGTTGATCATCGGTTCGATGGTGAAGGTCATGCCCGGTTCGAGGATCGTTTCCACCGAAGGCTGGTCGTAATGCAGTACCACCAACCCGTTGTGGAAGGTGGTTCCGATGCCGTGACCGGTGAAATCGCGAACCACGTTGTAGCCGAAGCGGTTTGCATACGCCTCGATGACCCGGCCGACCACTGAGAGTGCACGCCCGGGTTTGACGGCCTTGATGGCGCGCATGGTGGCCTCGTGGGTGCGCTCGACGAGTAACCGGTGCTCTTCGCTGACGTTTCCGGCCAGGAAGGTTGCGTTCGTGTCACCGTGCACGCCGTCGATGTAGGCGGTGACGTCGATGTTGACGATGTCACCGTCCTCGATCACGGTCGAGTCCGGGATTCCGTGACAGATGATCTCGTTGAGCGAGGTGCAGCACGATTTCGGGAATCCCTTGTAGCCCAGGGTCGACGGATACGCACCGTGATCGACCATGTATTCGTGGGCGATGCGGTCGAGTTCGTCGGTGGTCGCCCCCGGCGTAACGGCTTTGCCAGCCTCGGCCAGTGCCTCGGCGGCGATCCGGCCGGCAACACGCATCTTCTCGATGACCTCGGGCGTCTGCACCCACGGTTCGCTGCCCTCGCGAGCAGTCGCCTTACCCACATACTCGGGACGCTCGATCGAGGGCGGAACCGGCAGCGTTGGCGACACCGCACCGGGGCGTAGAGCACTCCGTACAGACATGTAGCAATGCTAGCGTTCCCGAATGCAGGTCACCCCTGGGCACTTGTTCGCTCAACTCGACTTCCGCGACATCGAAGAATCCGATGAGCGCCTCGTCGTCGAGTTGGACAATCGTCCCGATTTGGTCAACCGGCGCGGCGCGCTGCAGGGCGGGCTGGTGGCCACCCTGATCGACATTGCTGCCGGTCGGCTCGCCGACCGGCACGTCGGCCCCGGCCAGGATGTCACGACCGCCGACATGACCGTCCATTTCCTGGCGCCGGTCCTGCAGGGTCCGGCGCGCGCGGAGGCGACGGTGGTGCGAGCGGGGCGACGACTGTCGGTCATCGCGGTCGATGTCACCGATGTCGCGCGGGGACGGTTGGCGGCGCGCGCGACCCTTAGCTTCGCGGTGCTTGACCCGCGCTGAAACCAGCCGTCATCGGATTGGTGCCCAAGCCAGACCGCGATGCACCGCTCAGCTCGTGCGGGCCGCCCGTCCGCGCCGCCATCCCTTGCGGGCGCTGCGGACGTCGACCGAACCGCACACCACCTTCCCGGTGAGGATGACATGCGGATTGCCCTCGGCGGGGGCATCCTTGCGGTGGTCGTGTGCGCGGCCCACGTTAACTTCGACGTCGTCGATGGAGGCGCTGGCCCCGTCGGGTAAGCGCAGTTCCAGGCCGCCGAACACCAGGTCCAGCTCGATCACCACGATAGGTCCGGCGAACCGGGCGCGAGTCAGATCGAGGTCGACAGAGCCCATCCGTCGGTGCAGCGCCAGCCGGGTCGGCACGATCCACTCGCCGTGACGCTTCAGTGAGCCCAGCACGCCGCGCAACTCGACGCGGTCGGCCGCCGAGGTCACGATCGCGCCGGGGCCAGGGAGGTCCCCGACGAGGGTGTCGAGGTCCGACCGCATCCGGGCCCGCGACACCATCGCCGAGCGTTCCTCGAATTCGTCAATGTCGATCAGCCCAAGTGCCACGGCGTTGTGCAGTCGCCGTAAGGTGCCGTTGCGGTCGGCGTCGGAGATCCTCATCTCGACCGCCTCGACGGATGTACGCGCCACTGCCGCGTCGGTGACGCGGTCAGTTCGGCCGTGGTTGACGTCGGTCATGGCCCCTCCCACACTACCGCCGGCCAACCACTGAACCGGCACGCCGGAACCACTGGACCCGCGTGCCAGGATCATTCGTCCGCACGGTTAACGCGGTCCCGCCCTTCTTTCTTGGCCCGATACATCGCGGCGTCGGCCCGCTCGACGGCGCCTGCGAGGTCGCCGGCACTGACCTGCGCCACGCCGATGCTTACGGTTCCCGAGATGGGACCGCCGGGGTGGGCGAACACGGCGGCAGCGAAGCTACGGCGCAATCGGTCGGCGATCTCGAGGGCCTGCGCCTCACCGGCGCCGGCGAGCAGGGCGCAGAATTCCTCCCCTCCGGTCCTGCCGAGAACATTCCCGGCCCTGAGCTCGAGGCGTGCGATGTCAGCGAATCCGACGAGAAGCAGATCGCCACCGGCATGCCCGTGGCGATCGTTGATCGCCTTGAACTCGTCAAGATCCATGACGACGACTGAACTCGGGCACGAACGTTTCACGCATTCGGCCACCAGGTCCCGCGCCTGAACCAGGAAACCGGCCCGGTTCAGCGTCCCCGTGAGACTGTCCGTGACGGCGGCCCGGGCGAGCTCGTTGCCCAACCGTTCGCGGCCGATGAGCAGCAGGCCGACATTGATCGCGACCGCCGTGATGAAAAGAACGACCAGCGGAAGCGCCGTCACCACGCTGTTGCCCATCAATTGGTAGGGCTGCTCGGCTAGATAGGCATTGGTCGATCGCCAGATGACCGGAACGATCGACACGATTCCCAGGACCGCCAGCACTCGTCGCATCACCAGGCGCTCGGCACGCTCGGCTCGCAGTGCGTCGATCGCCATCAGCGCCAGATACGTGACGATGCCCAACGAGGCGATCTGGATACGCATCACCATGTCGGTCGGGAACGGGGGCACGTACAGACAGGCGATGACCACCACCAGCGGGCCGGCGGCGACCATGAACCAGGGAACGCGCTGTCCCGCGAACGCGCGCACACCGGCCCAGATCAGCGCCCAACACAGCACGAGGAAGCCGTTTGCGGCCACCTCGGACAGGACATAGGGCAAGACGCCCTGGGTGCTCAACAATCCCGCACCGAGGCCGGCGAAGAAGTTGGCGCAACCCCACAACACCATGGCCGGGTCATGCCGCCTGCCGGATCCCGCCCAGATTTCGAGACATCCGAACAGCAAAGCGGTGGTGCCGACGACCATCCACATCGTCCGCACGTCGGGGATCATGAGCGCCGTACGAAGACTGCGCCGTTCATCAGGCCGTCACCAGTCCCCCCGTGTTCCGTGGACTCGCTGTTGAATCCAACAGACACCCAGACTTTAGCGAAGGCTGTCCTAGGCCAGGAAGCCCTCCGGCAACGAGTCCAGCATGCCCTTGATCATCCGCACCGCGTACTCCGAACTGCCGCCTCCGACGATCAGCGCGGCGAACGCCATGTCGCCCCGATAGCCGGTGAACCACGAAT
>CAZLTV010000047.1:0-23818 GCA_964562545.1 uncultured Mycobacterium sp.
TCGTGAGTCCGCGCACGCGAGGACTGAAATGAGTCCGCGCACGCGAGGAGCGAAACGAGCCGCGCGCACGCGAGGAGCGAAACGAGCCCCGCGCACGCGAGGAGCGAAATGAGTTCCGGCGACGAAGCGGTCGCCGGGGCAGCCGAACGCGCGAAGGAAACCGCTGCGCGCAACATTCCGGTGTTTGGTGACCTTCCGTTGCCTTCGGACACCGCGAACCTGCGCCAGGGCGCCGACCTCGACGATGCGCTGCTTGCACTGTTGCCTTTGATCGGCGTGTGGCGTGGTGAGGGCGAGGGCCGCGACGCTCACGGCGACTACCGCTTCGGCCAGCAGATCGTCGTTTCCCATGACGGCCGCGACTACCTCAACTGGGAAGCGCGGTCGTGGCGGCTCGACGAGAACGGCGAATACCAAGGACCAGACCTGCGTGAAAGTGGGTTCTGGCGGTTCGTCACCGACCCGGCCGATGCCGACGAATCGCAGGCGATCGAGCTGCTGCTGGCGCATTCGGCCGGCTACATCGAGCTGTTCTACGGCCATCCGCGTAACCAGTCGTCCTGGGAGCTGGTCACCGATGCGCTGGCGCGCAGCAAGTCCGGGCTTCTCGTCGGTGGAGCCAAGCGGCTCTACGGAATCGTCGAAGGCGGCGACCTCGCCTATGTCGAAGAGCGCGTGGACGCTGACGGCGGCCTGGTGCCGCACCTTTCGGCCCGGCTGACGAGGTTCGTCGGATAGTGATGCTGAAGTTGCCCGCGGTGCTGGCCGCCGCGGCCGCGGTAGCCGCCTGTTCGGCTCCGGCCCAGCCCCCCGCCGAGCAGAGTCCGGCGTCGCGAACCGGGACAAGCCCGTCTTCGGCTGTTCCCAGCGTCGGTCATGGCTCGCTCGCGTACTGCCTCAACGAACACGGTGTCTCCGTGGGTCCCGGCCCGGCGCCGGGGCCACCACCGGGCGTCGACGAGCGCATATGGCACAAGGCGATGTCGCAATGTTCGTCGCTGGCGCCCGGGCCCACAAAATAGCGGGCTTCTAGGTCAGCACCGGGGCGCTGCCTTCCTCGTCCAGCCAACGATGCTGCAGCCGCCCCAGCGTTCCCTTGTCACGCAGGGAGTCCACTGCCCAGGACACACAGCGGGTCAGCGGGCTGCCGCGGTTGAGGACTATGCCTAATTGTTCGGCGCCGTCTACAGAGCGCGGGAACTGTCCAATCATGAGGCCGTCCTGCAGTTCGTTGGTCAGCGCGAACGCGGTCGGCAAGTCAGCAACCAGGGCGTCGATCTCCCCCTCGACCAACGCTCTTTTGGCTTCTCCGGTGGTGTCATAGACCTCCAGGCCTGCAACGCCCTGCACCGAGGACGCGGCCGTGTAACTAGTCGTGCCGACCTGCGCACCCAGCTTGACCGTGCGCAGGCCTGATAGGTCGTGGACCGCGGCGGCCGGTGAGGAGCGCACGGTCATCACCGCCTGGGTGACTTCGAAGTAGGGCGAGGAGAAGTCGACGGCCGCTTTGCGTGCTTCGGTGATGGAGTATTGCGACAGGCTGGCGTCGAACGGTTTGGTACCCGGCTCCAAGGCGACGTTGAACGGAACCCTGATCCAGCGCACGTCCTCGGCCGCGTAGCGCAACTCGGCAGCGACGGCATAAGTCAGTGCCGCCTCGAAACCTTCTCCGCTGGCAGGGTTGTCGCCCTTGTACCACGGCGGGTAGGCAGGCTGGTCGGCGGCGACGGTCAGAATGCCGGGGTACAACGTGCTCAGCGCATCCTTGGTGCACTTGCTTGGATCGACGGTGGGCGCAGGTTCGGCGACCGGCGGTGCGCACGCCGGCATCGTTGCCGTGGTTGCCGCCACCACAACTGCGACCGCGGCCTTCCATCTGGTGACAGAAGTCGCAGGCATGCTGGGCATCATCGCAGATGCCGGGCGTGCCAGCAGATGTTGTGATTCAGGGGCCTTGTTGTGGTTCAGGGGCCTAGAGATGGAGCGGCCCCCGAGCCGTGGTTCCTGGCCGGACAAGGCCGAGGGGCTCGGGGGCCGGGTGACTGCGGGGAATTCGCCAGCGCGCACAGGTGCGTCGAGCGCGTTCCCGGCGCTGCTAGCTCGCAGCCACCTCACATGTCCATAAGTCATTCAATTTGCCGGACCACCTCCTTCCCTGTGTACACGCGACCGTACCCGCGCTTCGACACGGCGACAAGCGATTTAATCTCTCAGCGATCGAGCAGAATCGCGGCGTCGATCAGGGCGGCCATGTCGTCGGCCAGCGGGGATCGTGGTAGCACGGCGCCGTCGAGGGTGTGCACCCGAGCCGCCAAAGTGATGCTGGATATCAGCCAAACCCCTTGGGCGGAAATAAGATCCGCTGTGGTCAGTGCTTGGTAGTCGCAGTCGTAGCCCTTGGTTCGAGCGAATTCGAACAAGGCCTGCTGAGTGGTCCCCCGCAGAATCGGGTACCACGGCGGCGGAGTCAGCAGACAGCTGCGCCCCTCCGGCGACGACGTGGCCACGACCACGGTCGAGCGCGGCCCTTCCAGAATGCGACCGTCCGAGCTGACGAAGATGACATCTCCGGCACCGTGCCGTTCGGCGTGGCGCAGCGCGGCCATGTTGACCGCGTAGGACAAGGTCTTGGCGCCGGCCAGCAGCCACGGCATGGTGTCGACACCGGCCGCGGGTAGACCGCGGTCGAGGGTCAGTGCCGCGAGGCCGTCACGGCGGACTTGCGCCACCCGGGCTGGCACCGGGCCGATGGTGGCGTAGCAGGTTCCGGTCGGGTCGTGCTCGCGCCCACGGCTGTAAACCAGCCTCAGCACACCCTCATCGGCTCCGCCGATGAGCCAGCGTTCGGTCGCGACGGCGATCGACGAACGCCACTTCGGCAGGTCTGGTGCTGGCAGATCGGCCAAACGTGCCGACTGCGTCAGCCGCGCCAGGTGCGCCTCGAGTAGACAGGGTGCTCCCTGCCGGATCAGCAGCGTCTCGAAGATCCCGTCTCCGCGTACCGCGGCCAGATCGTCGGCGTGCAGTAACGGTTCCTGTGGATCGTGCAGTTGCCCATCGAGGGTGACGACGACGCTGCCGGGAGTGCCCGCTTGCTCGGCCATGGACCCACAGCGTAGCGGCGGCTCCGACGGTGGAACCGTAGAGTTGAGGGATGTCCGCAGTTCTGGCTCCCGAGATCGGACCGGACGCTGGCGCCGTGTGGCATTACGGCGACCCGTTCGGTGAACAACGCGCAGCGGCGGAGGCGGCGGTGATCGTCGACCGGTCCCGGCGCGCGGTGTTGTCGCTGTCCGGCGCCGACCGCAAGTCATGGCTGCACAGCATCTCCACACAGCACGTCAGTGAGCTGCCCGAGGGTGCGGTGACCCAGAACTTGAGCCTGGACCTACAGGGCCGTGTCGAAGATCACTGGTGGCAGACCGAGCTGGCCGACCAGACGGTGCTCGACACCGAGGAGTGGCGTGGTGAACCGCTGCTGACCTTCCTTCGCCAAATGGTGTTTTGGGCCGATGTCGTGGTCGAGACGGTCGACCTGGCGGTGTTGTCGCTGCTCGGCCCCGGCGTCGCCGAACCGTCCGTGCTCGACACGCTGGGACTGACAACCCTGCCCGCCGAGGGAAGCGCACTCCCGTTGCCCGACGGAGGCTTCATACGGCGCCTGCCTGCTACCGGCGTGGAGGTCGACGTCGTGGTGCCGACCGCGCAAGCCAGCGGCTGGTGGGATCGGCTGGTGGCCGCTGGGGTGCGCCCGGCGGGCACGTGGGCCTATGAGGCACATCGGGTTGCCGAGTTGCGGCCCCGGCTCGGGGTCGACACCGACGAGCGCACCATCGCCCACGAGGCGGGTTGGATCGGTGGACCCGGGCAGGGTGCGGTGCACCTGGACAAGGGCTGCTACCGGGGGCAGGAGACGGTGGCACGCGTCCACAACCTGGGCAAACCGCCCCGGATGCTGGTGCTTTTGCATCTCGACGGCGCCACCGATCGCCCGTCTGCCGGTGACCCGTTGCTGGCCGGGGGGCGCGCGGTGGGCCGGCTGGGCACCGTCGTAGACCACGTCGACCACGGGACCATCGCGTTGGCCCTGGTGAAACGCGGCCTGCCCGCCGATACGGAGCTGACTACCGGCGGCGACGTGGCGGTGGCCGCGAAGATCGACGAGGACTCGCTCCCCCCTGCCGATGGGCTCGGAGCAGGCCGTTTGGCGGTGCAGAAGCTACGTGGGCAGGCACGGTGAGCAGTGCCACACCTGTCAGCGTGCCAGGGCCTGCCAGCACCACGGCGTTGGGCACGGTAAGGTGTTGACAGGACAATAAACACACTCAGATCGGAGCCGCCTGAAAATCGGGCCGCTCCGTTATTGCGCGAGGGGGTTCCCCCATGGGCCGCGGCCGGGCAAAGGCGAAGCAGACCAAGGTTGCTCGTGAGCTGAAATACAGCTCACCGCAGACCGATTTTGAGCGGCTTCAGCGCGAGCTGTCAGGCGCTTCCGACGATGACCGTTTCCACGGCAGCGACGGAGCACCCGACGACAGCTGGGCGGATGAGGACGACTGGCGGCGCTAGCCGCCAGTCGTAGCGGTTCGTCAGAATCTGGGGTGCTGGCCCACGAGCTCTGCCCGTGCGCCCTCTTTGCTTCCCTTCATCACGGTTCCGACGGGCCAGCAGTTCAGGTGGCGCGCGGTGAGCACTGCCAAGGCGCGGTCGGTGTCCTCGGCCGCGACGACGGCTACCATTCCGACGCCCATGTTGAACGTCTTCTCCATCTCGGCACGCTCGATGCGGCCGCGCTGAGCGATCATCGCGAACACCGGAGCCGGTGTCCACGTGCCCCGGTCCAACTCGGCCACTAGGCCGTGCGGGATGACCCGCTCGAGGTTGCCCGCCAATCCGCCTCCGGTGACGTGGCAGAACGTACGCACCTGTGTCTCGGCGGCCAGCGCCAGACAGTCCTTGGTGTAGATGCGGGTGGGCTCGAGCAGCTCCTCCCCCAACGTCCTGCCGAACTCCTCGACGTGTCCGGCCAAGTTCATGTGGTCAATTTCGAGCAGCACGTGGCGAGCCAGCGAGTAACCGTTGGAATGCAGCCCCGTGGAGGCCATCGCGATGATCACATCCCCGGGCTTCACCCGGTCGGGTCCGAGGACGTCATCGGCCTCGACCACACCGACCCCCGTCGCGGAGATGTCGTAGTGGTCGGGGGCCATCAACCCGGGGTGCTCGGCCGTTTCGCCGCCGAGCAGGGCGCAGCCGGCGAGCACGCAGCCCTCGGCGATGCCCGAGACGATCTCGGCGACCCGCTCGGGAACGGTCCGTCCAACCGCGATGTAGTCCTGGAGGAACAGCGGCTCGGCACCGCACACGACCAGGTCGTCGACGACCATCGCGACGAGGTCGATGCCGACGGTGTCGTGCTTGTCCATGGCCTGGGCCACTGCCAGCTTGGTACCCACTCCGTCGGTCGACGAGGCCAACAGTGGTTCTCGGTAGTCACTGCGCAGCGCGAACATGCCTGCGAAGCCGCCAAGACCACCGCGCACCTCGGGCCTGGTGGCCTTCTTGGCTAGCGGCTTGAAGAGTTCGACGGCGCGGTCACCGGCTTCGATGTCCACCCCTGCCGATGCATAGGAAATGCCGTGTTGTTCGGCGCGCTCGGTCATCGAGACAAAGGTTACCGTTCGGCGACCGCTGCCGGGTATGTGCCGGTGCTCAGCCGACGTTTTCGGTCAACCATCGGTTGAGCGGGCCCGCTGCTCGCAGAGCTGTGACCACGCGATCCTTGGCCTTCTCGGTGCCCAGCCAGGCGGCCACCGGCCAGGTCTTCATCATCGCCAGACCCTTGTGTCTGAGCAGCTCGATGCGGGGATGATCCTTCGGATATCCGCGGGGAGCGGTTTTGAGCACGCCGTGCGCCATGGTCTGGTAGCCGCCCTGATGCAGGTCGGCGACGATGGCGACCAGCTCGGCGCCGGACTCGTCGGCGTCGACCGCGGCCCGGAAGCGCTGCAGCTCCACAGACTCGGGCAGATACAGGCCGCTGCCGACGGAGAGCCCGTCAGCCGACAACGACACGTAACCGAGTCCGATCGTGGCCGCGCAGCTGGTCTTGTAGGGCGCCTTGTCGGCGCTGAACCGAATGTCGCGGTAGGGCCGGAACAGCTTGGCCTGGCCGAACTCGGCGGCGAGCTCGGCGAGCAGGGCTTCCATCGGCGCCTTGACGTGCTGCTCATAGATCGGTTTGTGTCGCTGCCAGTAGACCTTCGAGTTGTCGGCCTCCAGCCCTTCATAGAACTCGATGGCCTCCACAGGCCAGCCCTCAAACGCCATCCCGTCATTGTGAACTGTCACCGTGGTCGACCGGGCCAGGTTGCGGAGCAATCCGTGGCCTGATCGGCGACGAACACCTCCACAGAGTCTTTTCGCGTACACCGACGGATGGAGTTGCTGGTGGCTCAGACCAAGTGCCTGGTGACAGGCTCCACAGGCTATATCGGTAGCCGGCTGGTGCCCGCGTTGCTGGAGCGTGGCCACCAGGTCCGGACGACGGCACGACGACCGGCCAAGCTCGACCGCGCCGACTGGCGGGATCGGGTCGAGGTCGTACGTGCAGATCTGACCGAGCCCGACTCGCTGACCGCGGCGTTCGAAGGCATGGACGTTGTCTACTACCTGGTGCATTCGATGGGTTCCGCGCGCGACTTCGTCGCCGAGGAGGCGCAGTCGGCGCGCAACGTTGCCGCCGCGGCCAGGCGCGCGGGGGTGCGCCGAATCGTCTACCTGGGCGGGCTGCATCCGCTCGGAGGTGCGCTGTCGCGCCATTTGGCCTCCCGGGTGGAAGTCGGCGAGATCCTGCTGGCCTCGTCGGTGCAGACTGTCGTGCTGCAGGCCGGCATCGTGATCGGGTCGGGGTCGGCGTCGTTCGAAATGGTTCGGCATCTGACCGACCGGCTACCGGTCATGACGACGCCGAAGTGGGTGCATAACCGGATCCAGCCGATCGCCGTTGCCGACGTGCTGTACTACCTTGCCGAGGCGGCGACCGCGCAGATAGCCGAGTCGCGGACATGGGACATCGGCGGTCCCGATGCGATGGAGTACGGCGAGGCCATGCAGGGCTACGCCGATGTCGCGGGGCTGCGCCGGCGGGTGATGGTGGTGCTGCCGTTCCTGACCCCGACGATCGCGAGTTTGTGGGTGGGGTTGGTGACTCCGATCCCTTCGGGGCTGGCACGGCCGTTGGTCGAGTCGCTGGAGTGCGACGCGGTCTGCCACGAACGCGATATCGACGCCGTGATCGCGCCCCCACCCGGTGGTCTGACCGGCTACCGCGACGCCGTGCGGCAGGCGCTGAGCCAGGACGGAGCGGCGGGGGCCGGCGGGCGGCGTCACCTACTGCGGTTCAGCCCGCCCGCATCCGAGTGAAGCCGCTAGGGCCGACGGACCGCTGAGGCGTTGTCGTTCTGCGCCTGCACCGGCACCCCGGTGCGGGCCGCGGTGGCCAACATGTGCTCGATGACGTTCTTGCCCAACGCGGTCTCGCCCGGGAGATCAATCGGATAGACGCCATCGAAGCAGGCCGAGCACAGCCGCGACGCCGGCTGCTCCGTCGCGGCGATCATGCCCTGCTGGGAGATGTAGCCGAGCGTGTCTGCGCCGATGGCGTGACGCACCGCGGCGAGCATCTCGGCTTCGTCGGAGTCCGCGTTGCCGGCGTTGGCGATCAACTCGGCGGGGGTAGCGAAGTCGATGCCGTAGAAGCACGGCCATTTGACCGGCGGCGAGGCGATCCGCACGTGCACCTCGACCGCTCCGGCTTCGCGCAGCATCCTAATCAGCGCGCGCTGGGTGTTGCCGCGCACGATCGAGTCGTCGACGACGATGAGCCTCTTGCCGCGAATCACCTCCCGCAGCGGATTGAGCTTGAGCCGGATTCCGAGCTGACGGATGGTCTGCGACGGCTGGATGAAGGTGCGGCCCACATAGGCGTTCTTCATCAGTCCCTGGCCGTACGGAATTCCCGATTCCTGGGCGTATCCCACGGCGGCCGGGGTTCCGGATTCCGGCACTCCGATCACCAGATCGGCGTCGACCGGCTTCTCCCGGGCCAGCCGCCGGCCGATGTCGACGCGGGTGGCGTGCACTGAACGCCCGCCCAGGGTGCTGTCGGGCCGGGCCAGGTAGACGTACTCGAAGACGCAGCCTTTGGGTGATGGCGGCGCGAAACGAGTGGAGCGGACGCCGTCAGCGTCGATGGCCAGCAGTTCGCCGGGCTCGATGTCGCGGACGAACGACGCGCCGACGATGTCGAGGGCCGCGGTTTCCGAGGCCACCACCCAGCCGCGGTCCAGCCGCCCCAGCGACAGCGGGCGCACGCCGTAGGGATCACGGGCCGCGTACAACGTGTTCTCGTCCATGAACGTCAGGCAGAAGGCCCCGCGCACCGACGGAAGCAGTTCCAGGGCGGCCTGCTCGAGCGATGAGTCCGCGGCACCGTGCGCGAGCAGCGCACCGAGGATGTCGGAGTCGGTGGTGGCGGCCGCGGCGCCACGGTTGCCGATCAGGCCTTCGTCCCGCGCGCGGGCGGCCAGTTCAGCGGTATTGACCAGGTTTCCGTTGTGTCCCAGCGCCACTCCGGTGCCGGCGGCGGTATTGCGGAACACCGGTTGGGCGTTCTCCCACGTGGTGGATCCGGTGGTGGAGTATCGGCAGTGCCCGACGGCGACGTGACCGTGCATGGCGGCCAGGGTCTGCTCGTCGAACACCTGGCTGACCAGGCCGAGATCCTTGAACACCAGCACTTGGGAGCCGTCGGCGACGGCGATCCCGGCGGCCTCCTGACCACGGTGCTGCAGCGCGTAAAGCCCGTAGTAGGTGAGCTTGGCCACCTCCTCACCAGGGGCCCACACCCCGAACACGCCGCATTCTTCTTTGGGGTCGTCGTCTACCTGCTCGAGATGCTCCGCGGTCACGATCTACAGTGCTCCCTTGGGGGCGGTCGGGTGACGTCACCCAGTCTACGGTGAACAGCCGGGAAACGCGGAATCGACGGTACGCGATTCCACTGAGGACCCTTGAGAGAATGTAATTTTCGTCACTGCAGCCGACCCGGGAGCGCCACCAACGGCAGTGTCGCGGCGATCTCGGCGGCCCGCGCCCCCGATAGCTGCAGAGCACCCGCCCCGGCGGCCTCGGGAACCGTCAGCAGCCCGGTCGCCAGCAGCAGCCACGTCCGCGGGTCGGTCTCCACGACGTTGGCGGGGTTGCCGCGGGTGTGGCGCGGGCCCTCAACGCACTGCACGGCGACAAAAGGCGGGACGCGAACCTCGACTGCGGCCCCCGGCGCCAGCGCAGCCAGTGTTTTGGCGGTCAGCCGGACTGCTTCAGCGAGTTCGGCGCGGCTCGGCGCGTTGGCGGCGTCGTCGCGCAGCCAGTCCGCGAGCGCCGCGACCGCGGCGCGGGTTTTTACCGGGTCGACACTGCGGGGCACCGCCACAATCTAAGGCCTGTCGGCGGCCGCTTCGGCCCCACCCGGCGCTCGGAGTCGGCGTGGCGACGAGCGCTGTCGGCGCTGGACGGCCAGCGCCGCGACCGCACCCGCCTCGTTGATGACCAGGTGTGCCAGCATCGGCGCGGCCAGGCTTCCGGACTTGTCGTGCAGCCAGGCGAACACCCAGCCGGCAGCTCCGGTGGCCAACACGGTGCCCAACACCGGCTGTCCGGTTGCACGGGCGTCGGGTACATGGGACAGCCCGAACGCGGCCGCGGTCACCAATTGGCCGCACGTGCGGCCGAAAACCCTTCCGGCCGCTGGATTCAGCGCACCCCGGTAGGCGGCCTCTTCGGACCACACCGTGCCCACCGGGATGCGCACCAACAGCCAGTGACTGATCGGTGTTGGCAATGTCCGCGCGGACATCCCTGCCCGCACCGGCGGGATCGCCGTGGCGGCCGCGACGGAAACCACAACAGGGGCCGCAGCGGCAAGCCCCCACCGCAGTCCCGCCCACACCGCCGGTGGCCGCAGCCCGAGCGGGGCCCGCGACAGCGCCCACACGGCCGTACCGAACACGACGTGGGGCACGGGATGCCAACGCGCCGGGATCCGCACCGTCACCGAACTCCAACCGACCAGCACCGCGGCCAGCGCGACGACCCCCACCCGCTGCCGCACTATTTACTGCTCCCACCGGGCGCGGCACGCTCGAGTGCCGCGCGGACGCGTTCGGTGTCCGATCGGGTCCAGCCCGGCGGGGCCGCAACCCCTACCCATCCGTCGAGGATGAAATCACCGTAGTTGTGGCCGTGTCCGGCAGGCACCGACACCGCGTTGGTCATGTCCGCGGCGACCTGCCAGAACGTGATGATCGGATACCACCGCATCGACGCGGTCCGGTCCCGTCCAGGAGGTTCGGAAAGCCAGTCAGGGCGGCTGAACAGCAGGTCCTCCGACCACCAGACGATGGGGTCGGAGGCGTGCTGCAAAAACAGCACCCGGGTGCCGTCCCAAGGTGGGGCGGTGTCCTCGGCGATCGCGGCGGCATCGTTGCTTTGCGAGAAGCGCACGGTGCGGCCGTCGTCATAGCGGGGCTGGACCTCGGGGGTTCCGGGGTCACGCCGCACCACCAGTCCATGCCACAGCGGGCTGGCGTTGGGCGGCCCGACCCACAGCACCGACGAGAAGCCCATCGAGGCGATGTCGGGTAGCCAGTCGAAGGCGGCCTGCCCGGCCATCGAGCCCAGACTCTCGCCGTAGAGCACCAATTTGGGGCGCTGTTGGAGCGGCAGCTCGGCCCACTGTTGGTGCACCGTGTCGATCAGCGTGCGCCCGGAGTCCATCGACGTCTGCCGGTCGGCGATAAAGGAGATCCAACTGGGCAGATACGAATACTGCGCCGCGACTATCGCGGTGTCGCCGTTGTACATCATCTCCAGGGATCTGGCCGCGATCGGGTTGACCCAACCGGTCCCGGTGGTCGGCACGATGACGAGCACCTCGCGGTCGAAGGCTCCGGTGCGTTTCAGCTCGCTGAGCAGTACCGCCATCCGGGATTCCTCAGTCTCGGCAGTCTGCAACCCGACGTAGACCCGGATGGGTTCGAGGGCAGGCTCGCCGTTGAGGCTGCTCAATTCTTGAGCATCGGGTCCGGTCGCCACGAACGTGCGGCCCTGAAATCCAAGGGTGTCCCACGAAACGAAAGACTCTGGGCTGCCTGACTTTTCAGAAGCAAGTGGGCGCACCACCCCTTCTTCGGTGGTGGCGTTCTGCGGCTGGAAAATTTGGTTGGCGCCGGCCACGAAGCCGCGAACCAGCACGCCGTTGACCAGGGTGATCACCAGGACGACGACGATCGCGGTTCCGATGAACAATGCGAGCTCGTCGCTGAGGCGCCAGCGCCGGATGAAGAACCGGGCCATCGTCTTGATCAAGTCGAGGAGCACCCGCGCACCGGCGACGAGGAGCCCACCCACCGACGCCGCGACAACCAACGTGCGCAGGTAGCTGACCGTACCCGGACCGTCCATCCCCATCAGCGCCGACACTTGACGCTGCCATGCCGCGGCCGGGATCACCATCAGTACGCACGCGGCCACCGACACGGTGACGGCGACAAATCTGGCCGTTGAGCCGATACGCGGCGGCAGTGGCCGCCAGCCACGCCCGACGACCAGGAAACGACGCACCATCTTCGCGACGAAAACCCCTATGCCGTAACCGATCGCGGCGTTGATACCGCCGATGAGCCCGGCGAACAGCCAGTCTCTGGGCAGCAGTGACGGAGTCAGCGACAGGCAGAAGAACACCGCGGCGAAGGCAATGCCCGTGTAGTCAAGCCGCAACAGCCGCCAAGCCCAGAGGTAGACGGGGTGCTTACGCGACCCGCCGTGTGCCGCGAGGGCTCGACTCACCCGATCTACCTGGTCACCCGAACAAACCGGGCAGCACACCTTCCCATGTGCGCCGCAGTTCCTCCAGTGTCACGGTGAACAGCCCCTGCACCTCGATGGCAGGCTCCGCAGTGCCGGGGCCCTGGTCGACGACTCCGATCCGAGTGGCCGGCAGCCCGCGCGCCTGACACATCGCGGTGAACCGGCTTTCTTCGGTACGCGGCACAGCCACCAGGGCACGACCCGCGGATTCGGAGAACAGCAGGACGAACGCGGCCGAGGCGTCCTGGAATTCCTCGGGAAGCACTAGGCGGCAACCGGTTTCGCCAGCCAGAGCGGCCTCGACCACCGCCTGCATCAGCCCGCCTTCGGACAGGTCGTGGGCAGCCGACACGAGGCCGTCGCGGGAGGCTGCCGTCAGAACGTCGGCCAGCAGCCGCTCACGGTTCAGGTCGACGGCGGGTGGACGGCCACCGAGATGATCGGCGCTGACCTGCGCCCAGATCGAGCCGTCGAATTCGTCGCGGGTGTCACCGAGCAGGATCAGCGTCTCCCCTGGCTCGGTACCCAGCCCGGTCGGGATGCGACGTTTGACGTCGTCGATGACGCCGAGGACCCCGACGACCGGGGTGGGCAGGATCGGCGCGTTGCCGGTCTGGTTGTAGAAGCTCACATTGCCGCCGGTGACCGGAATGCCCAGCTCCGCTGCGCCGTCGGCGAGACCGCGCACCGCCTGGGAGAACTGCCACATCACCCCCGGATCCTCGGGAGAACCGAAATTCAGGCAGTTGGTCACCGCAATCGGCGTGGAGCCGGTGACCGCGACGTTGCGGTAGGCCTCGGCCAGTGCGAGCTGGGCACCCACATACGGGTCCAGCGCGGTGTAGCGGCCCGAGGCATCGGTCGATATCGCGATGCCACGGCCGGTCTGCTCGTCTACGCGCAGCACTCCGCCGTCGGCATGCTCGGCCAACACCGTGTTTCCACGCACATAGCGGTCGTACTGCTCGGTGATGAACGCGCGGCTGCACAGGTGCGGGCTACCGATCATCGCCAGCAGTGTCTCGCGCAGCTCATCACCGGTCGACGGGCGCGGCAGCGACGCCGAGTTGTCGGCGTTGAGCGCGTCCTGGCTGGCGGGCCGCTCGACCGGCCGGTGATAGACCGGACCCTCGTGGGCGACGGTGCGCGGCGGCACGTCGACAACCGACTCTCCGTGCCAGGTGATCTCGAGCCGGTCGCCATCGGTGACCTCACCGATCACGGTGGCCAGCACATCCCATTTGCGACACACGGCCAAGAACGCGTCGACATTCTCGGGGGTTACGACTGCGCACATGCGTTCCTGCGACTCACTGGACAGGATCTCAGCGGGAGTCATGTTGGTCGCCCGCAGCGGAACTCTGTCCAGTTCGACCTTCATACCGCCATCGCCTGCAGAGGCTAGTTCCGAAGTCGCACAGGACAATCCGGCGCCGCCGAGATCCTGGATTCCGACCACCAGATCAGCAGCGTAGAGTTCGAGGCAGCATTCGATGAGTACCTTTTCGGTGAACGGGTCGCCGACCTGCACGCTGGGCAACTTCTTGCGGCCGGATGAGCCGGACTCGTCACCACCGAAGGTCTCCGAGGCCAGCACCGAAACCCCACCGATCCCGTCGAGGCCGGTGCGGGCGCCGAACAGGATGATCTTGTTGCCGACCCCTGACGCGAACGCCAGCTTGAGGTCCTCGCTGCGCAGTACCCCGACGCACAGAGCGTTGACCAGTGGGTTGCCCGCATAGCAGGCGTCGAACACCGTTTCGCCGCCAATGTTGGGCAGTCCCAGCGAGTTCCCGTATCCCCCGACGCCGCGCACTACGCCGTCGAGGACGCGACGGGTGTCGGGCGCGTCTGCAGCTCCGAAACGCAACTGGTCCATCACCGCAACCGGGCGCGCCCCCATCGCCATGATGTCGCGAACGATGCCACCGACGCCGGTGGCCGCGCCCTGGTAGGGCTCGATATAAGAGGGATGGTTGTGCGACTCCACCTTGAATGTCGCCGCCCAGCCGTCCCCGATGTCGACCACGCCGGCGTTCTCACCGATGCCTGCCAGCATCGCCGAACGCATCTCGTCGGTGGTGGTCTCTCCGAAGTAGCGCAGATGCACCTTCGAGGACTTGTAGGAACAGTGCTCGCTCCACATCACCGAGTACATCGCCAACTCGGCGTCGGTGGGCCGGCGACCCAGAATCTCGCGGATCCGCTGGTACTCGTCGTCCTTGAGCCCCAGCTCGCGAAACGGCTGAGGTTGGTCGGGAGTAGCGGCGGCCCGCTCGACGGTGTCTGCCTCGTGGGTCAACCCAGATGTCACGAAGCCAGTTTATTCACCTGTCCAGCAGCCGCCCGCCAACGGCGTGCGTCGCACGCTTCCGCGCCCCTGGAACGACCCCCTGAACAACGGATGCGCACGCCGTCACCCAGGGCCTGTCCGGGTCCCATCGGATGAGCCGATACCTCGTCACACCCCATCCAGGCGGTCGACTCCTCAAGCCGTTGGTCGACGCCGGTCCTAACGCCTACTCACCCGCCGGCGACGCAGAAGGCGTTGCCTTCCGGGTCGGCCAGCACCACCCAGGTGAAGTCCTCACCGAAGCTGTGTCGTCCCGTCTCCCGGGCCCCCAGCGCGACCAGGCGGGCCACCTCGGACTCCTTGTCTGCGGCCTGGAAGTCCAGATGTACCTTGTTTTTACCGGGTGTCGGATCCGGAACCCGCTGAAAGCCCAACGCCGGGCGTCCTTCGCGGGTGACCATCACGAAATTGCCTGGCGCCACCGCATTCACCTCGCCGCCGGCCGCCTTGGCCCACCAATCGGCCAGCCCGTCGGGATCCACACAGTCGAAGGTGATCATCTCCACATTCAGGGTCATACCGCGACACTAAGTCAGGCCGGCGACAAGAACGCGTGAAGCGCAGCGGAATAATCCGTGACATCGGCAGCACCCATCACCTCGCGCGCGGAGTGCATCGCCAGTTGCGGCGCCCCGACATCAACGGTCGGGATGCCGGTGCGCGCGGCGGTCATGGGTCCGATCGTCGATCCGCACGGCAAATCGGCGCGGTGCTCGTAGCGCTGCAGCGACACCCCGGCCTGCGCGCACGCCAACGCGAAAGCCGCAGCGGTCCGCCCATCGGTGGCATATCGCAAATTGGGCTGCACCTTGAGCACCGGCCCGCCATTGACTTCGATGAGATGGCCCGGCTCGTGACGCTCCGGGTAGTTGGGGTGGGTGGCATGCGCCATGTCCCCGGACGCCACCATCGACGCGGGAAGCCTGCGAAGGAAGTCCTCCCGCCCGCCGCCGGCGGCCAACGTGATGCGTTCCAGCACGGTCAGCAACAGCTCGGATTGGGCCCCGTGGTCGGACTGCGAACCCACTTCCTCGTGATCGAACAACACCAACACGGGCACAGCAGCGGAGCCGGCCGAGGTCGCGAGAAAAGCCTCCAACCCCGCGTAGCAGGTGGCCTGGTTGTCCAACCTGGGCGCGCTCACCAGCCCGGCGTCCACACCCACGCGCCGCGAGGCGGCCAGGTCGTGGGTCATCAGATCGAAGCCGAGCACGGCGGCGGGGTCCACCCCGGCCCGCTCGGCGACATAGGCGAGGAACGAACGGGGCCCCTGACCGACACCCCAAACCGCATTGAGGTGACGCTGCGGGTTCAGCTCGACCGCCTTGCGGTCCTCGGCCAGATGGATGGCCAGCTGCGGAACCCGAAGTATGGGTTCGTCGATGCGCACCAGTGTGTGCTCGACGGCGTTGTCAACCCGAACCGACAGCCTGCCGCTGATACCGAGCTCGCGGTCCAGCCACGAGTTCAGCCACGCACCGCCGTAGGGCTGCAACGCAACGATCTGCCATCCCGATACGAAACGGTCCGGATGCTGCTTGACCCGCAGGTTCGGGCTGTCGGTGTGCGCGCCAACGATACGAAACGGTACGCCCGGTTCCCCACCTGAACGCCACGCGATCAACGATCCGGCCCGCACCGCGAAAAAGTCCCCGGTGCCCGGCCACACGTCGCTTTCGGACAGTTCGGAGAATCCGGCGGCGAGAAGTCGATCGGCAACGGTCCGGCAGACGTGGAACGGCGACGGTGAGGCATCCACGAATTCGCAGAGTCCCTCGGCGGTGGCGAGGCTAGGCATTTCAGACATAACACCCCCATCCTCGCCTCAAGAACAAGATCACGTCGCGTTAGGGTGGTCATGTGGCACGTCCGCAGCCGATCTTGACGCCGTTGAGCCCCGCCGCGATTTTCCTCGTGGCCACCATCGACGAGGGCGGCGAGGCCGTCGTGCACTCCGCGCTGGCGGAGCTGTCGGGGTTGGTGAAAGCGGTGGGCTTCCGGGTACCCGACGCCCAACTGCGGCTGATCGCCGGAATCGGGTCGAACGCCTGGGATCGGCTGTTCTCCGGTCCGCGGCCCGCCGATCTGCACGAATTCATCGAACTCAGCGGTTCCCGTCACCACGCCCCGTCCACCCCGGGCGATCTGCTGTTCCACATCAAGGGTGGCTCACTGGATGTGTGCTTCGAGCTCGGCGGACGCATTCTGGCAGCGATGGCCGGTGCGGTCACGGTGGTCGACGAGGTGCACGGGTTCAAGTTTTTCGAGCAGCGCGATCTGTTGGGCTTCGTCGACGGCACCGAAAATCCCGACGGCCCGGACGCGGTCACCGCCGCGCAGATCGGTCCCGGAAATCCCGCGTTTCCGACATTTGAGGGCGCCAGCTACGTGCACGTGCAGCGCTATAGCCACGACATGACCGCGTGGAACGCGCTGAGCGTTACCGAGCAGGAACTCGTGATCGGCCGCACCAAGCTCGAAGACATCGAGCTCGACGACGCGGTGAAACCGGCCAACTCCCACGTCGCGCTGAATTCCGTCGAAGACGAGGACGGCAACGAGCGCCAGATCGTGCGGGCCAACATGCCGTTCGGGACACTGGGCACCGGCGAATCGGGCACCTACTACATTGCCTACTCCGCCGATCCGGCCGTCGCCGAGGAGATGCTGACCAACATGTTCATCGGCAAGCCGCCGGGCAACACCGATCGCATCCTGGACTTCTCCACCGCGGAAACCGGCACGCTGTTCTTCGTGCCGACCATCGACTTCCTCGACGACCCGCCCCCGCGGCCCACCTTGGCCGCCGAACCGGAACCCACCCCCGACTCGAGCGACGAACACTCCGAAACCCCCCGCACCCCAACCACTCATGACGGATCGTTGGCGATCGGCAGTCTGAAAGGACAACCGCAATGAACAACCTGTACCGGGAGTTGGCACCAATCACCGATGCGGCGTGGGCGGAGATCGAGCAGGAGGCCACGCGCACGTTCAAGCGCCATATCGCCGGACGCCGGGTGGTCGACGTCAGCGAGCCGGGCGGCGCGGTGGCCGCGGCGGTCAGCACCGGTCACCTGATCGATGTGGCCGCCCCCGGTGAAGGCGTGATCGCACACCTGCGCGAGGCCCAACCGTTGGTGCGGCTGCGGGTGCCGTTCACCGTGCGACGCTCCGATATCGACGACGTCGAGCGCGGCTCGCAGGACTCGGATTGGGACCCGGTCAAGGACGCCGCCAAGCAGCTGGCGTTCATCGAGGACCGAGCCATCTTCGAGGGATATGAGGCGGCGTCGATCGGCGGTATCCGCAAGTGCAGCAGTAACCCCGGGCTGGCGCTTCCCGAGGATCCGCGGGAGATCCCCGACGTCGTCGCCCAGGCGCTCAGTGAGCTGCGCCTAGCCGGTGTGGATGGGCCGTATTCGGTGCTGCTCTCAGCCGAGGTGTACACCAGGGTCGCCGAAACCACCGCACACGGCTACCCCATCCTTGAACACCTCCGACGGCTGGTCGACGGCGACATCATCTGGGCTCCCGCGATCGACGGCGCTTTCGTGTTGTCCACCCGCGGAGGCGATTTCGACCTGCAACTGGGCACCGACGTGTCGATCGGCTACCTGTCCCATGATGCCGACACCGTGCAGCTCTACCTGCAGGAGACCATGACGTTCCTGTGCTACACCGCCGAGGCATCGGTGTCGCTGACCGCATAGGCCCCGCCACGAAGGGCGTAGAGCGTGAAGCCATCTTCGCGTTCAGCGCCCAAACGGTGCCACCCGCGAATGCGGAAACGCCCAACCCCGCTCCGACGAGGTTCAGGACACCAAAACGGCGTCCAGCGCGGAGTAAAACAACCCCAGGCCGTCGTCGGACGGACCGGTCAGGGCTTCGGTGGCGTGCTCGGGATGCGGCATCAACCCGACGACGCGCCCGTTGGCCGAGGCGACGCCGGCGATGTCGCGCATCGATCCGTTCGGGTTCTCCCGGTAGCGGAACACGACGCGTCCCTCTCCCTCGAGTTTGTCGAGCACGTTCTGGCTGGCCACGTAGCGCCCCTCGCCGGACTTCAGCGGCACAAGGAGGTCGGCGCCCTGCTCGTAGCGTGTCGTCCACGACGTCGTGTTGGCGGCGACCTCGAGCCACACATCGCGGCAGATGAAGTGCAGGCCCGCGTTACGTGTCAACGCCCCGGGCAGCAGACCCGCCTCGCAGAGCACCTGAAAGCCGTTGCAGATCCCCAGCACCGGCATCCCTCGCCCGGCTGCGGCGACAACCTCACCCATCACCGGGGCGAACCGTGCGATCGCCCCGCAGCGCAGATAGTCGCCGTAGGAGAATCCGCCCGGCACCACGACCGCGTCGACTCCCTTGAGGTCGGCGTCGGCGTGCCACAGGCTGACGGCCTCGCCGCCGGCCAGGCGCACCGCACGGGCGGCGTCGACGTCGTCGAGCGTGCCCGGGAAGGTGATCACGCCGATGCGGGTCACTGGCCGCCCTCCCAGGTGACCGTCCAGTCCTCGATCACGGTATTGGCCAGTAGAGACTCGGCGATCTCAGCGAGCTTGTCGTCGCCGATTCCCTCGTCGACCTCCAGCTCGAACCGCTTGCCCTGACGGACGTCTGCGACGCCGTCGAATCCCAGCCGACCCAGGGCACCGACAATCGCCTGCCCCTGCGGGTCCAGGATCTCGGTCTTCGGCATGACGTTCACCACCACTTTTGCCACGGCGATCACTCTACCTGCGGCGACATCACCACACCCGACCCGGAGACCGCGAGCCACAATCCGGGTATGTATGAGGGTATGCAGCTCACACATTTTGGTCATTCCTGCCTGCTGGCGAGCTTTCCCGATGGATCGGGCTCGCAGACGACGATCCTGTTCGACCCCGGCAACTTCTCCCACGGCTTCGAGGGCATCACCGGTTTGTCGGCGATCCTGATCACCCACCAGCATCCCGATCACGCCGACACCGAACGCCTTCCCGCGCTCATGGAAGCCAACCCGCAGGCCGCGCTGTACGCCGACCCGCAGACCAGCGCCCAACTCGGCGGGCCGTGGCAGGCCGTCAACGTCGGCGACCAGCTGTCCGTCGGGCATCTGACGGTGCGCGGGGTCGGTGGCACGCACGCCGTCATCCACCCCGAGATACCGGTCATCGACAACATCTCGTACCTGATCGGCGACGGTGAGCACGCCGCCAAGTTGATGCATCCCGGCGATGCGCTGTTCGTGCCCGACGAGCCGGTGGACGTGCTGGCCACCCCCGCGGCGGCACCGTGGATGAAGATCTCCGAGGCGGTGGACTATCTGCGGGCGGTGGCACCGACGCATGCGGTGCCGATTCACCAGGCGATCATCGACCCGATAGCGCGGCCCATTTTCTACGGCCGGCTCACCGAGATGACCGACACTGATTTCCAGGTCCTCAAACCCGAGAACGGCACCGACTTCTAGTCGCGAGCAGTCGCAAACTCGCGTGAAATCGCATCGAAATGTGCGAGTTTGCGACTGCTCGCGGTGGGGTCAGCCGACGGCGCGTGCTGCCGCGCGGCCGGCGGCACGGCCGGAGAACACGCACCCGCCGAGGAACGTGCCCTCCAAAGACCGGTAACCGTGCACCCCGCCGCCGCCGAAACCGGCGGCCTCACCGGCGGCGTACAACCCGGGCAGCACCTCGCCGTCGGCCCGCAGAACGCGCGAATCCAGATCGGTTTCCAAGCCGCCCAGCGACTTTCGGGTCAGGATATGCAGCTTCACCGCGATCAGCGGGCCCGCTTTGGGGTCGGTCAGCCGGTGCGGCGCGACGACCCGGCTGATCCGATCGGCCAGATAACCGCGCGCAGCCCGGATCGCGGTGATCTGGCTGTCCTTGGTGAACCGGTTGGTCACCTCCCGGTCACGGGCGGTGACCTCGGCCTCGACGGCGGCGAAGTCCAGCGGCGTGACGTCGGGGACGGTGTTCATCGCCGCGACCAGTTCATGCAGCGAGTCCGCGGTGACGAAGTCGACGCCCTTGTCGACGAAAGCGTGCACGGGGCCGGGCCCGGTCCGGGCCCGGTCGAGAACTGCGCGCACGCTGCGGCCGGTCAGGTCGGGGTTCTGCTCCTGGCCGGAAAGGCCGAACTCCTTGTCGATGATGCGGGCGTTGAGCACGAACCAGGTGTAGTCGTGGCCGGTTTTGGCGATGTGCTCCAACGTGCCCAGGGTGTCGAAGCCCGGATACAGCGGGGCGGGTAGCCGCTTGCCGGTCGCGTCTAGCCACAGCGACGACGGCCCGGGCAGGATCCGGATACCGTGACGTGGCCAGATCGGGTCGTAGTTGGTGATGCCCTCGGTGTAGTGCCACATCCGGTCGCTGTTGATGACGTTTCCGCCGGCCGCCTCGGAGATGCCCAACATCCGCCCGTCCACGTGCGCGGGCACACCGCTGAGCAGCTGCTGCGGTACCCGGCCCATCCGGCCGGGCCAGTTTTTACGCACCAGCTCGTGGTTGCCGCCGATGCCGCCACTGGCGACCACGACAGCCTGGGCGCGGAACTCGAAATCGCCCACCGCATGCCGCGAAGACGCAACACCCCGCGCGGCGGCGCAGGGTTCCAGCACCGCCCCGCGCACCCCGACCACCGCGCCGTCCTCGACGACGAGTTCGTCGACGCGGTGACGGTGGGCGAAGCGCACCCGCCCGCCGGTCAGGCGGCGGGCGAAGATGTCGACGAGCGCAGGTCCGGTCCCCCAGGTGAGGTGGAACCGCGGCACCGAGTTGCCGTGCCCTCGGGCGTCGTAGCCGCCCCGCTCGGCCCAACCCACCAGCGGGAAGGTCTGCAAGCCGCGCTCACGCAGCCAGGCGCGCTTCTCCCCCGCGGCAAAGTCGACGTAGGCATGCGCCCATCGGCGGGGCCAGTGGTCCTCGGGGCGGTCGAAACCTGCGGTGCCGAGCCAGTCCTGAAGTGCCAGCTCGTAACTGTCGCGGATACCCAGGCGGCGCTGTTCGGGGCTGTCGACGAAGAACAGTCCGCCGAACGACCAGAAGGCCTGGCCGCCGATGTTGGCGGCGTTCTCCTGGTCGACGACTAGGACACGGCGCCCTCGGTCGACCAGTTCACACGCCGCGACGAGGCCGGCCAGACCGGAGCCCACCACGATGACATCAGCATCATCTGCCATGGCGTCAATCTAGCCAGTGCGAAGGCTTACGCGGCGTCAGACAGCGCAGGTTGCGGATGCCACTCGTAGACGGTGGGCACGCAGGAGTGCAGAAGTGCCAGGTCGACCGCATCGAGCATGGCCTGACGGGGACCGGGCCGGCGCAGGTGCCGGGCCGCCACAGCCACTCGGACGATGCCGGCGCGGCGTGCCGTGCGTTCAGCGGACAGCACCAGTGTGCGACACCACCACGGTTCGGCCAGGAAGCCCTCGCCGATGCCCAGCACCCGGGTGCGTACGGTCTGCTCACGAACCAGATCGGTGATGCCGCTCACGCCGGCGACCAGGCGGAACCCGTTGCGCGGCAGGGCCTTCAATGCGCCCTGTGAGACGTTCCAGCCGGGTGCGGCGAACAGCCGGGTGCGCAGGCCGAGGTGTTCGAGAATCCGGTCGGCACCCATCAGCCGCAGGTTGGCTTCGTGGGCGGGTAGTGTCGCGAACTCGCCGCGACGCGCTTTGGTGGCGGCTTCGTCGTAGCCGTGCAGGACGATGGCGTCGCCCTTGGCGCGGCGGTCGACGAGCCAGTCGACGGTCTCGTCGTCGCGGTCGAGCCGATAGCCGCCCTTGATGCGCGGGGCAACCAGGAACGACGCCGGCACGCCCCGCGCGTCGAGGTAGGCGCGGAAGGCGGCGACATCGGCGATGGTGCGGTCGCTGATACCCGAGATCGAGACGATCAGTTGTCCTGCCACGTTCGCAGTGTCGCAACTCCAGATGTCCTGACGGTGCACAACACGACGACTGCAGGTGTCATCTTGGCAGGGGCTGCGCCTGCGCGCCGTAATCCGCTGCGCTCAGCGCGGCACGACGTCTTCGATGGCGGCGATGACCTCGGGGGCGTCGGGGGCGGTGCGGGGGCGGAATCTTCTGACCACGGCACCGTCGGGCGCGACCAGGAACTTCTCGAAGTTCCATTGCACGTCGCCGGCCTCACCCGAGTCATCGGCTGCCTTGGTGAGTTCGACGTACAGTGCGTGGCGTCCCGGACCGTTGACATCGGTCTTGGCCAGCAGCGGGAACGTCACCCCGTAGGTGGTCGAGCAGAAGGTCTGAATCTCGTCGGGGCTGCCGGGCTCTTGGCCCATGAACTGGTTGCAGGGCACGCCGATGACGGTCAGCCCGCGCGCCGCGTAGTCCTTGGCGAGTTGTTCGAGTGCCTCGTACTGGGGCGTGAGACCACATTTGGAGGCGACGTTCACCACGAGCGCAGCACCATCGGTCAGCTGCGCCAACGTGGTGGGCCGGCCAGCAAGGGTGGTCAACGGGATGTCATTCAGCGCTGAGTCGGTCATGCGCCCCGACGGTACCGCGGCTCATTTGGTGAACAGCATCCGGGCCACCCTCTGTGCGGTGGCGACGGGATCGCCGTCGGTGTCGATCGCCTCGTTGAGCCACAGCGTCGCGAATCCGTGCACTAACGACCAGGCAGCCAGTGCGGCGGCCTGCGGATCGTCCCTGGCCCGGGGGTCGTCGAGGGTGGCCACGCCGGCGGCCAACTCCGCGCCCGCGGCGTCCTGTGCGGCCAGCAAATCCGCGTCGGCAGGGTTGACCAGCGAACGGTCGAACATGACCTCGTAGTGGCCCGGATGCTCGACCGCGAAGCCCACGTACGCCAGTGCAGCGTCACCGAATTCGGGTCGGGACTGGGCCAGTGCGGCTGCCAGCAGACGCCACCCCTGGGCGGCAAGGGCGGTGAACAGCCCGCGCCGGTCGGTGAAGTGATGCGCCGGAGCGGCGTGCGAAACCCCGGCTGCGCGGGCCAGTTCGCGCAGCGAGAGTCCGTCGGCCCCGCGTTCGGCGACCAGTTCGGCAGCGTGGGTGAGGATCGCCGCCTTCAGATCGCCGTGGTGATAGGTCTTCCGGGGCCTCGTCGCCGACATTGTCGTCCGACCGATGTCACAGGTCGCGGGTCGCGACATTCAGCAGCCACGCGTATTGGAAGGCAGCTTCCTTCCAACGCTCGTAGCGACCGCTGATGCCGCCATGGCCCGCGTTCATCTCGGTCTTGAGCAGCACCTTGGACCCGTCGCCGACCGGATCTTGCTGCGCGTAGCGCAGTGCGGCAACCCATTTGGCGGGCTCTGTGTAGAACACCCTGGTGTCGTTGAGCGACGTCATCGCCAGGATCGCCGGATAGTCGCGGGTGTCGACGTTCTCGTACGGCGAATAGGACTTCATGTAGTGGTAGACGTCGGCGTTCTCCAGCGGGTTTCCCCACTCGTCCCATTCGGTGACCGTCAGCGGTAGCGACGGATCCAGGATGGTGGTCAGTGGGTCCACGAAGGGCACTGTGGCCAGGATTCCGGCGAACAGGTCGGGTGCCATGT
>CAZLTV010000048.1:0-20870 GCA_964562545.1 uncultured Mycobacterium sp.
CCGTCAACGTCAAAGGGGCGGTGATCGTCGCCGCAGCCGGCAATACCGGCAGCGACTGTACCCAGAACCCGCCGCCCGATCCCGCCGTGCCCGCCGACCCGCGCGGCTGGCAAGAAGTACAAACCATCGTTTCACCAGCTTGGTATTCGCCACTGGTGCTGACCGCGGGTGCCATCGCCCCCAACGGCCAGCCCTCGGGGTTCTCCATGCACGGCCCGTGGGTGGGAGCCGCCGCCCCTGGCGAGAACCTGGTGGCCCTCGGCTATGACGGCAACCCGGTCAACGCGCTTCAGGGCGAAGACGGTCCCATCCCGATCAGTGGGACCTCCTTCTCGGCGGCGTATGTCTCCGGGCTGGCGGCGCTGCTGCGACAGCGCTTCCCCGAATACACTCCGGCCCAGATCATCAACCGCATCACCGCGACGGCGCGCCACCCCGGCGGGGGTGTCAACAACCTCGTCGGCGCCGGCGTGATCGATCCGGTGGCTGCGCTGACCTGGGATGTGCCCACCGGACCCGCGACGATCCCGTACAAGGTCAACGAGATTCCTCCGCCGGTGTACGTCCCCCCGCCCGACCGTGGGCCGATCACCTGGGTGGTTGCCGTCGGCGCGGGTGTAGCGCTGCTGTTGGGAATCGGAGCGCTGGCCAGACGCGCGTTGAGGCGCCGATGAACCGATTCCTCTCGTTGTTCGGGCTGCGCTTCAGCACCGGTCACGCGTTGTGGGCGGCAGCACTGGTTCCGGCGTGCGTGGTGCTGTTCGCGCAGATGGACATGCTGTGGCTGGGCATCACGTTGGGTGTGCTGATCGGCCTGGGATCGGTGTTGACGGTTCGGGGTCGCCGCGTCACCGGGTGGGTCGCCGCGCTGTTCGCCTGGCGGCGCAGGCACCGCCAACCCCCGCCGGTGCCCTCGGAACCCGCGGTCGGCGCGACCGTCATCCCCGGCGACCACGTGGCGCTGCGCTGGCAGGGCGATCACCTGGTGTCGGCCATCGAGTTGGTGCCACGGCCGTTCACGCCGACGGTGATCGTCAATGGTGAGGCGTTCACCGACGATGTGATCCACACCCGCTTCGTCGAAGAGCTGCTCAGCGCCTACTGTCCAGACCTCGAGGCCGACGTGGTGTCCTCGGGATACCGGGTCGGCAAAACCGCGCCGGCTGCACTGGTGGCGCTCTACGACCAGGTGGTGGGCCCCTATCCCGCACCTGCCAATCGGCGGACCTGGATCGTGCTGCGCGCCGACCCGGAACGGACCCGCAAGTCCGCGCTGCGCCGCGATGCCGGGGTGACCGGATTGGCGCAGTATCTAGTGGCGTCGACGACGCGCATCGCCGACCATCTGGCCAGCCACGGTGTCGATGCACGGCCGTCGCGCAGTTTCGACGACTACGACCGGGCGACCGAGATCAGCTTCGACCACGAGACGTGGTCGATGATCAAGGGGCGCAGCACGTTTACTGCCGCCTACGTCGCACCGGGCGGCCCGGATGTCTGGTGGTCGGCCCGCGCCGACCACACCCTGACTCGCGTGCGCGTCGTCCCGGGCCAAGCACCGACGTCGACGGTTTTGTTGACGACATTGGCCAATCCGTCGACACCGCGCGGCTTTTCCTGCCTGTACGGTGGCCAGCGCGCTGCCCTGCAGGGTGCGAGCCCGGTGACAGACCGGCACTACGAGTTGCCGGTCGGCTCGGCCGGCGTGCTGGTCGGTGAGACCGCCGACCGTTATCCGGTATACATCCCGTTCGATGACGTCGACGCCAGCATCGACCTCGGCGACGCCCGGCTGTTCACCCAGTTCGTGGTGCGTTCGGCGGCGGCCGGAGCGGTCATCACGCTGCTTCCGCAGTTCCGGGAGTTCGCCGGGTACCTCAACGCGCACATCGGCCAGGTTGCCAAGGTGGTCTGGCCCAATGCGACGACGTATCTGGATCCGCATCCGGGTGTGGGCGGAGTCAGGTTGCGGCACAACTTCATCGCGACCCCGCGACACAAGCAGCTGCCTATTCGGCTAATCAATCCGCGTGAGGAGAGCCGCTACCAGATGGTTCTGGAGGACTGACGGTTGACGATGTCGGGGGACACCCATGAGTGGTGAGGAAGTACAGGTCGACCCGGGGGATCTACACCGGAAGGCAACGCAGATCGAGGCGTTATCGTGGTCGAGTGCCACGGCCCAGCCCGAGCTGCTGCCAGCCGACGGCCTCCTTATCGCCCAGGTCGCTGCCGCCAATCTCAACGTGAACGCCCAAGGCCTCTGGGCTCGCCAGGAGTATGGCCGCCAGGAGGGCCTGCGCCTGGCCCAGACGTTGCACAACGTGGCCGACGCGTACGCGCAGGTCGACCAGATGGCCGGCCAGGACATCGACTCCGCGATGGACGGTCCGGCGGCGCCCAACGGTCCGGGTGCCACCGTGTTTCCGAAGCCGGTCGATATCCCCGCTCCCGCCGCGCCCGCGGCGATGCCGATCCCGAAGGGCCAGTTGGCCTCTGATGAGGGCTTCTTGGATGTCACGGGCGCCGAGAATTTACTCGGCGCCGGCGACGATGCTGCTTCGTTGCGGGCGGCTGCGGCGATATGGCGGACCAACGGTGCGGCGTTGCAGACCTCGGCCGAGACGTTCGAAGTGAACAGCACCCTGTGGGAAGGTGAAGCCGCCGACGCTGCCTACGCCAAATTCAACGCCTACCGTGACTGGCTGGTGAGCCTTGCCGAGGCTTGGGAGAACTTGGCCGCCGAGGCAGACCAGATCGCGGACGCACACGACTCAGCCCGCGACGCCCACGCGCCCATCGCCGAGGAATACCAGCAGCTCGAAGAACAGACCATGGGCAAACCACTCACGCCGGACATCATGGCCAACCTCGAAAGGATGGCTGAACTGCAAGCATCCTCCGAAGAGGTGCGAACCGCCTACTCCGTGGGGGCGGTGGCCAGGCAGTACGAACCTGGCGAGCCGCCGGACGCGGTGGTCTCGGGAATTCCGGTGACCGAAGAGGACCATCGGCGCGCCCGCTCGAACCCGGGCTCCGGCGCGCACCGCTCCGGTACGGGTGGCGGTGGCCAGCCCAGCGACCCAGCCGGGGCTGCGGAGTCGCTGCCGCGGGAGGCGCCGGTATCGCCGATGTCGGCGGCCGAGCAGGCCGGACAGGCTGTTCCGGAGGGCGCCTCTCAGGGGGGTGGGTCGCCGGGTGGGGGTCAGGGGGGCTCGCAGGGAGGTTCACCGGGCGGAGGTTCACCGGGCGGAGCTCCGTCGGGTATGCCGGGCCCGGGCAGGGGTGACCCGAAGTTGCCGAACGATCCGAGCCTGCGGCCTGCCGCCTCCGGTGGCGGTGGTGGTGGCGCCGGGGCCGGCGGCGGCGGCGGCGGTATGCCGTCGTCGCCGCTGCAACCCGCCGTCGGCGCGGAGACGGTGGCTCCGACGCCAGTCGCGTCACCGGGAGCGCCGGGTGCTGCGGCAAGTGGGGCTTCCGGCGGCGGCGCCACCGGCGGCGGCATGGGAGGCATGGCGCCGATGATGGGCGGTGCCCGCGGCGGCGAGAGCGGTGACAAGAAGCGCAACCCGCAACTGGCCGAGGACGAGGAGATCTACACCGAGGAGCGGCCACACACCGAACCGGTCATCGGTTACCGTCCACGCCGCCGGGGCGGACCCGATGATTCGAAGAAGGAGTCGCAGTGAGCGACGACATGCACCCCGAAGTGGCAGCCGTGCTGCGCCAGGCGAAGAGGCTGCAGTCGTTGATGGACGAACAGCTCGACAAGATGGCCAACGCGTCGTTCACCGCCTCCGATGACACTGACACCGTCGAGGTCACGCTCAACGGGCACCACCAGCTTCAGGACGTCCACATCGAAGATGGGCTGCTGCGGCTCGGCGCCCAGACGGTCGAGCAGCGAGTGAACGAGGCGCTGCAGAAAGCCAATGAGATCGCCTCGGCCTCAGTCGATGCCGACCGCGAACGCCTCGACGCTGTAGTTGCCGAGATCACCGCCGAGCTGCCGGACGAGCCACCGTAGACGCGGTCTGGCGGTTTGGCCGATCTTCCTCGGGCCAGCAGCGTTCGGACTCCGGGTTGGCGGCCTCTCCAATGTTGCCCCAACGATGTCTCGTTCCAGTCAACTCCAGGGATTTACCAATGCGACGCCAGTTCCTTCGAAGTGGCGGGTGTTTCCGGTACCCACCGTCGCATGCCGGGACTTGGCGATGCCGGCGATCTGGACATCACGAATCTCGACAACCCGCCCGGCACGCTGACGATCTGCCGCGATCGCCCCGGCCGCGATTCCCGCTGTGTGGTCGAAGGGCTGAATGCGGCCTTCGAGGTCCTCTTCGAGCAGTTGGGAAAAGATGCTGTCGAGTTGTCTGCGCCGGCGGCTCGGCTCCAATAGCTCAATGCCCATGCGTATCTCGAACACCGTTATCGAAGTTGTCCAGACCGATTCGGCTGGCTGGCGGTCAAGCCAATCGACCACAGTCGGATCGGGCGCGTCTTTCATCAACGCGGAGAGCACATTTGTGTCCAGCAGGATCATGGTTCAAAGTGCGCCGGTCGGACGGGATGTCCGCGCAGCTCCGGGATGTCCTCGCTCAGTCCGGCGCCCTTGAAGCGGGACGCGATCCGCGACCCTAACCGCCGCGGCGCGTCGTCGACGCCGCGCACGGCGTTCCGCAATATCTCGCGCACTTCCTCTTCGGTGCTGCGGCCGTGCTGACGGGCCAGGCGTTGCAGCCTGGCCTTCGTATTGTCATCGAGTTGCCGGATGAGGATCTGGGCCACGCTATCATGATAGCGTGGGTTGCGTTCGCGTGTTGCACGGTCGGTACCCGTTGCACGGTCAGTAGTAGCGGGGCCCGAATTCGGGGCGTGGTCGTCCTAGAACCGCAGGTTGCGCAATAGGTCGTATACGCCGGCGATCCACAGCAGCATCGGGATAACGGCCGCGATCGCAGCGCCGTCGGTCAATTCCAGGATGCGCTTGGTGACCGGAGACACCCGCCGAACCCCGTCGGTGGCGCCGATGACGACCACGGCTACGACCGCCACAGCGGTGTATATACCCAGTGTGAGCAACGCCCGCTCCGGATACCAGAGGCACAGCCGCACCATCACACCGGTCGGGATCGCCACCGCGGCGGCCATCAACGCCCATGCGCACCATCGTTCGGCGTACAACCGGGACCGGAAGCCGCAGACGACGGTCACCAGTCCGGCCACGATCATGCTGTGCGCGAAGAAGTGCCCCTGCACCACGACCGCAATCGCGCCGGTGGCCAACACGACTGCACCGGCGGTGAGGAATCCGATCAACAACCGCTTGGCCAGCCGACTGCGCTCGGTTAGCCGCGCCGCGGAGTCGGGCACCGACGCGATAATCGCCTGCCAGGTCTCGGACTCCTCCGATGTGTCGGTAGAAGCAACCGGATCGAGGAGCTCGTCGTTGGATACCGTCTCACCGGGCGCAGGGATCGGCGGCAACGCAATCCTGGCCACGGCCACAGTCAGTTTCGCCGCGTTGGTGACGACGATCAACCCGAACGCGATCGCACCCGCGGGCACCCAACTGCCCCACCCGTAGCCGAAAGCGACGGCCGCGACGGTCACCGCCAACGCCATGACTGCCGCAAACGCGGCCGCCTCGGCCCGCTTGCGAGGGCCGCCCCGCGTCGCCAACACCATCAGGAACACCAGCGCGCCGGCTCCGGCGACTTGCGGTGCCCCAATGGTTTCCACGCCCCGCGGCAGCGGTACCGCCAGCGCCACCCCACCGCCTAGGGTCATCAAAGAGCCCAGCAACAGGCTTTCGGCCATATCAAGGTTGTTGAACCGGGTTTGGGCCAGCAGACTTCCGCCCATCAGAGCCAGCCCGAGCACACCCAGGGCGACGGCCCACCACCAGTCGCGGCCGGTCGAGGACCACGACCAGATCGCCACCGCGGTGACGACGAAGGTCGCCACCGGAAGCATCATCCCTGCAAAGCGGTACAGCGCCCCCCGGTCGAATTCGGGCGTTTCGTCGAGCACCGCGATCGCATCGATCACGTCCTCGACCAACGGCCGGTAACGCTCGGTGCGGCTCACCGACACCACGGTCAGCAGGGAGCCGTCCACCACACCCGCCTCGTCGAGCGAGTCCGTGAGTTTGATCGGGGGAGCACCCGGGCGGGCGAACGACCAGACGCCCTGGGCATTGAAGTCGAAGCCCGCCAACATCTCCGGCGGGGTGTCCTCGAGGATCTCGGCCAGCACCGACACCGTCTCGTCGACGTAGCTCTCGATCGGCGCGCCCGCGGGCAGCACCAGATCGGTCATCCGGCGTCCGGTAAGGATGGTGACCCTGGTGGTCGACGGACGGCCCGGCGTGACGTTCGACGACGTGGCGGGTGCGGCCGTCGCGGTCAACGGCGCTCGAGCCTGTCGAAGTCGTCCGACAGCGCAGCCGCCAACTCGGTGATTCGGCGCTCGAATGTTTTACCCAGCAGATCCAACTGAATCTCCGTACCCGCGGCGATGTGCTTGTCCCAGGGCAGCACGATAACCCGACCGGGCGCGACATGGCGCTCGAACTGCTGCACCAGGTCCTCGACGTCGATATTCGGCTTACCCGGCACCACGTGGTTGATCACGACGCACGACCGGCCGAGTAGGTCCTGGTAGCCGTTCTGTCTCAGCCAGTCCATCGTGATGGCGGCCTGCCGAGCACCGTCGATCGAGGCGCTGGCCACGATCACCAGGCCCGACACCGTGGACAGCACGCTGCGGGCTGCGGGCTGGAACAGCCCGGCACCGCAGTCAGCGAGCACCAAGTTGTAGTAGCGGGACACGATATCGGTCGCGCCCTTCCAGTCGTCGTCGTTGAACTCCCGACGCGCAGCGCTGTACTCCTCGGATGACAGCACCTCCAGGTTCGAGCTGTTCATGCTCGTGTAGGCACGAATATCGTTGTACCGGTTCAGCTCTTTGTCGGACAGCAGATCTGCGATCGTCGCAGCAGACTGCCGCCCGGCCCGATCGGCGAGGTTGCCGCCGTCGGGGTCGGCATCGATGGCCAGGATGCGGTCACCGCGAACCTTGCTCATCGCCGATCCCAGCGCAACCGTGATCGCGGTCTTGCCGACGCCGCCCTTGAGGCCGAAAACGCCAATTTGGTACGAATCGCGTGCGTTGCGCCGAATCCGCGAGTGCAGTTCCATCTCGTACAGCTCGTCGGGTGAGAGCCCGAGGTTGATACGGGTGAGCAGGTAGATCCAGTGCCGCCAGCCACGCTGGGACGGCATCTTGACCGCCGAACGAACGCCGACATGGGACAGGGCGTCGATCGCGCGGTGATTGCCCATCGCCGCGGCCGACGTCGGCGCCGGGGGTGCAGAGCGCCATTCACTCTCGGGGGCGGCGGAATAGTGCGAGGGAGCCGGAGCCGGAGCGGGGCGCGGCTCGGCAGCCGGAGCGGGGCGCTGCTGTTCGTGACGCGCGCCCGCCGCCGTTGACGCATGTGGTGCTCTCATCATCCCGTTGTCGGGAACTTGTTGTGGCACGGTGACGTGCGTTGGCGGGATCTGGCTGGTGATCTCGCTCTCCCGAGGAGGCGGCGCCGCGGTGGCTTGCGTGCTCGGCGGCCCTGCGATCGGCATCGGCGGCGGGGTGGGGTCAGCGCGCTGCGCCCCGTGCAGCGGCGTCTTCCCCTCCCCGGCTGCCGTGGCGTCGCGGTCTGACCCCTCATCGACCGTTCGCACGGCCTCCGGGGAGTGGAAGAGCCGATCATAGTCGGCCGACATGTGTACCTCTCAGTGTTCGATACGAAACGCGGCGCACGCGGTGGACGATCACTTTCCATCTAAACCCGTCGCCCACCGGCGCGCACCACAGCGTTTAGGAAAAGGTTCCGATCACACCCGCTTCGGTGCTTCCCATGGTGGAACCAGCGTTGCTGATGGCCTGGGCCAGGTTCTGCAGTGCCAAGTTGAGTTCGGTGGAGTTTGCGTCCCAGCGCTGCTGGACCGCCTGGTACGACATCGAGCCGTCGCCGACCCACGCCGATTGCAGGCGAGCCAGCGATCCCTGGCCCTCGTCGAGCAGTCCCGCGGTGCGGCCGACCGCAGCGTGGATCTCGCCAGCACCGGCTTCGATCGCGCCGAATTCGTAGTTGATCTGTCCCACTTCTGTTCTCCGTTCTCAGTCTTGTCTCGGTGGTCTGTCTAGATCTGCATCTGCGACGCAAGATCGTCGGCGTTGTTCGCGTCTGTGTTCAGGTATGAGGTTCCGCTGGCGTGGATGTTCTGCGAGATATCGGTCAGCAGACGAATCTGCTGGTTCGACGCCTCGTGGAAACGCAGCAGCGCTGCCTGAGCGGCCTGCCCTGCACCTTCGCTGTGTAGGCTCTGCTGCAGAGCCGCGGCAGTCGACTCGACCTGAGCAAGGACGGACTGAAGCTCGCCCGAGATCCGGTCGAAGTTCGCCGCCTCCGCCATCAACTGCGGAGTATCCGCATTCACCAATGCCATTGCTGACCTTCTCTCTCTTTACCTGTGTTCCCGCCAGGATCGGCGGGCCCTCCCGACCCAGGCGGTCGGCAAGCTGTGGTGGACGATCACCAGTCGTCCCCTTCGTCCTCGTCGAGGTCGTGCTCCAGGGGCGCAGGCGCGGTGAGCCCGGACTTGCTGCCACCGCTTTTTCCGCGCTGGCCAAGCATCCCCATCGGACCACCGCCGGCGCCTCCGCCGCCGACCGGTGCCAGACCTGCTGCGGCTGCGCCGGCCGCCGCGCCCGCGCCCACCGCCACCGGTGACACCGTGGGCTGCAATTCCTTGCCCACCAGATTCGCCATCAGCGGGGTACGCGCGCCGGTGCCACCACCGCCTGGCAGCGAAGCGGCCCGCACCAATCCCGCGCCGGTGGCAGCTCCGTTGCCGCCGATCGCCGGGTGGTTGGAAAACGGTGTGGCGCCGAGCATTCCGACCTGCGCACCCCGATCCCCCGTCATCCCACTCATCTGGCCGAACATCGACGAGACCTGCTGCAGGGGCTGGGTGAGCTGCTGGAAAGGCTGGGTGACACCTTGCATCATCTGTTGGGGCAGCTGCCCCAACGTGGAGCCGAGCTGCGAGGCCATCTGCATGCCCTGCTGCATGCCCTGCTGCATCATTTGCGTCGAGTCACCCTGTGTGCGGCCTTGGTTTGCGGCCTGGTTGACGGCCTGCTCCACGCGGCCGGCCTTCAGGTTCGCCTCGTCGACCTTTCCCTGGCCACTGACATGACTGAACGCCGCGTTTCGCACCGCCGCGCTGCCCATCATCGGGGCCGCACCGGCCATTCCCGCCGCCATCGCACTACTGGCCCCGCCCGGCAACACAATTGGTTTGGGCAAAGCGATCGGCTCGAACGTGGCATTGACCAGGGTTTCGGCCTGATAGCCACTCATGACCGCGGCCGCCTGATCCCACATCCGCACATAGTCTGCTTCATTGAAACCGATGGGCACCGTGTTCACGCCGAGGAAGTTCGTGGCCTCCAGAACTCCGTGCGTGACGTGGTTGAGTTCGATCTCCGCCAGCGGCGGGGTGGCCGCCAATGCTGTGGTGTATGAACTTGCCTGCGCCGACGCCTGCAGCGCCCGCTTCTGGGCCTGCAGCGCAAGCATGCGCAGCCAGACCACCATCGGCATCGACGCCATGATGGCCCGCTCGCTGGCCATGCCCTGCCACATCTGCGCGAGCGACGCCAAGCTGGCGGCCAATTCGTCAGCCTGCGTCTCCAGCGAAATCGCAAGCGCTTCCCAACCCGCAGCGGCCTGCAACATCGGCGCGGGGCCCGCACCGGCCATCAGGCGGGCGGTGTTGAACTCCGGCGGGAAGGCCACCCAGATGGGTGGTGTGAAAATCGGCGGTACAGCCATGGCTCATCGACTCGAATCCGGCGGTCGGCTCAAATCAGGGTGGCGCCGTTTTCGCCATCAACGGCCTGATAGACACCCGCGATCTCGATGACGGCGGCCCCCGCTCGCGCGATCTCTTCCTGAGCCAGCGCATTAATGCCTAATGTCTGCACACCTTCGGCCATAAAAGCCGTCGAGGCCAGGACGGAAACTTCGTCGGCGCCTGCGGGCGTAAGTGCACTTACTTCCGCGGTGGCGGCGGTCCCTGTTGCCAAACCCCGCGCGCCATTTGCGGTGACCTGGCCACCAACCGTTGCGGCGCCGGCGTTATGACTCAATGGTTGCATTTGCTGCACTCCTCAATCCTGCTAAACACATGCATGTACTTAGGTTTTTCTCAGGTGACGGCAATTACCCGTAGGCCGTTTGGAGTTCCCCCCGCCCCAATTTCTATCGGCCAGCTTAGCGTTTGCTGGAACTGGCCGCTAACCCATAGTAACTGCCCTCAGAGGATGCTACGAACGCCTATTCCTCCGGCGGATCCACATAGGCCGCCTGAATCACTTCTTTCCCATCGGGCGTCACGTAAAACGCCTGCCCAGGCGGCCTTTTCTTGACGATGATCTCTCTGGAAGGGAAATCCTGCTTCTCCCCGGACAGGAACATCGTCGGCGTTCCGGCTCCGTACGCGGTGCCGACGAACTTGTCCATAGTCGCCCGATGTGCCTGACTCATCTGGCACGTCACGATCAGGTGCAGCCCGATATCCGCCGCGGCCGGAAGCAACGGTGCCAGCGGAGCCATCGGGGACATCATCCCGCCGGCCGCGACAATCATGTGCCAGTCGTCGACCAACAACACGATGTCCGGCCCGGTCCACCAGGACCTGGCCCGCAACTGCGACGGAGACAGGTCGGTGGGTGGTAGGCGTTTCGTCAGGTTGGCGGCCAGCGCCTTAACCGACTCCTCCAACGTGGCCTGGTTGCGGTTGATAGCTCCGGCAGCCAGCAGATGGGTCTCCGGAACCGCATCCAGCAGCCCTGACCGGTAGTCGGCGACCATGAAGCGAACCTGCTGCGGGCTGTTACGCGCGCAGATCGCCTTCGCGATCCCGTGGGCGATGGTCGTCTTGCCAGACTTGGACGCGCCGAAAACCAGGTGGTGAGGCGTGTTGTGCATGTGGTTGTGGGCCACGGTGAGGTCCGCCTCGCGAACGCCCACGGGCACCGTCCACCGAGTCCGGTAGTCGGCCTCGGGTCCGGGTGGAGCGGGATCCAGCTCGTGCAGGTAGATCCGGCTGGGCAACACTCGGACCGGCGGCGCTTCATCGGTGTGGCGCGCGGAGATTTCCTTGACGGCGTCAGTCATGGCCGGCACGAGCCCCTCGGCGCTGTGCACGCCGTCCAGGCGCGGCACGCCCATCATCAGATGGAATTTTTCGCTGGACACCGCCCGGCCGGGCCGGTTCAGCGGGATTTCGCGGGTGATGCGGTCGATCTGTGTCTCGTTGACGTCACCCAGCCGGAATTCCACCTTGGTACCCAGATAGTCGCGGATTCGCGCTTTGAGCTCCGTCCACCGCGGGGTGGAGATCATCGTGTGCACACCGTAGGCCAGGCCCTGGCCGGCGATGTCCTGCACCACGGCCTCCAGATCGGTGAACTCCGCGGCGAAGGCCGGCCAGCCGTCAATGACGAGGAACACATCGCCGAACGGATCGGCCGAGGCTGGGTGGTTAGGGTCCTCGCGCATCTGCCGGTAGTCGGCCATGGAACCGACGCGGTACTGCTTGAAAGTCTGTTCACGTTGCCGCAGAACCGCTTTGACCTCGGCGACCACGCGGTTGACCCGATCGGGTTCGGCGCGGGTGGCCACCCCGCCGACGTGCGGCAGATCCTCGATGTACATCAGCCCGCCGCCACCCATGTCCACGCAGTAGAACTGAATCTGGCGCGGGGTGTGTGACGCGGACGCCGACAGGATGAACGTCTGCAGGAAAGTCGATTTTCCGGTCTGTGGGGCTCCGCCGATCGCGATATTGCCCGCCGCGGTGGAGATGTCGATGCCCCACACCTCCTGGCGGTGCCGGCGGGGCTCGTCCATGATGCCCAGCCCGATTCGCAGCGGGCGACGGTCGTAGTCGCGGGAGACCAGCTCGTTGACCGGGGTGGGATCGGCCAGCGGTGGCAGCCACATCCGGTAGGCGTGGTTCTCTCCGGTGGTGAGCTGATCGAGGACCACCTCACGCAGCACTTTCTGTCCAGATTCGACGGTCATGAGATGACCGTCGAATCCAAGATCGGCGCCGCGGTGAAACGATGGATACGCAGGCTCTTGTCGGCTTGGGTACGCGGCGCAAGTTCGTCGTCGCCGGCCCCGATGACCGTCGGCTCGTACGGGTTTCCGGTGTACACGCTCTGAAACTTCACCGGGTCCTCCATCCCGACCCGCAGGAACCCGACGCCGCTTTCCTTGTTCGAGATGTACTGCGCCTCTGGTGTACCGATGACGGCTTTGGACTCCGCGGAACTCGTGGTGCGCAGTGCGATCCGGTAGGTCAGGTTGGGTTCGAGCTTGTCGATGCGGGTTCCGCCGGTGTTCAGCGACTGGGTGGCCAGCAGCAGGTGTACCCGCAGCGAGCGGCCCACCCGGCAGATGCGATCGAACAAGCCGATGAAGTCGGGATGGTTCTGCAGCAGCTCGGCGAATTCGTCGACGACGACGAACAGAGTCGGCAGCGGCGGCAGGTCCGCTCCGCGTTCCCGGTGCTTCTCGTACTCGGCGACGCCGGACAGCGCGCCCGCCGCCCCCACCTGGATACCGGCCTGGCGCAGGATCGACTGCCTGCGGTCCAGTTCACCGGTGAGGACCTCCCCCATCCTGCTGACCAGCTCGGCTTCCTCTTCCATGTTGGTCACCACCGCCGCGGTGTGCGGCAGCTTCTCCATACCCAGGAAGGTCGAGCCGCCCTTGAAGTCGGTCAGCAGCAGGTTGATCTGGTCCGGGTGGTGGGTGGCGGCAAGCGACAGAATCAGGGTGCGAAGGAATTCGGACTTTCCGGATCCGGTCGTGCCGATCAGCATGCCGTGCGGTCCGGCCCCGAATTCGGCGCCCTCCTTGATGTCGAGGTACATGACGTCGCCGGTCTTGAGTTCATGGCCGAACGGGATGCGTAGGCGGTCGTGGTCGGTGTCGGTGAACATTCGCCAGCGCGCCGGGGTCACCTCCTCGACAGACTGGGCACCGACGATCTCGTGCCATTCGGTGGCGACCTTTTTCTGCACCCGGGTGCTTTTGTCGATGATCGTCCCGGTGATCGACCAGCCCGCGAGCTTGCGGGCCACCCGGGACGCCTGCCCGGCTCTCATGGTGTCCACTTCGCTGGCCACCAGCCGGAAAGGCTGGGTGGGCGTGCGGTCATCGGCGGTGCCGTCGGGGTTGACCCGGATGCGGTAGGCGGAGCGGTGGTTTCCCAGCGTAAGAATGCTGACGCCGGAACGTCCGTCGGCCGGGAAGCCTGCCCGGCCGCCGGTGAGATCGACGACCACGACATATGGGCCGCCCGGGGAGGCGTCGGCGGAGTGTGGGCCACGAGCGGCCAGGTCGCTCAGCCCGTCGGGCCGGGTGAAGATCATCCGGGTGTGGCCGGCGGCATCGGTGTCGGACTGGTGTGCGACGTGCGGCAGCCATTTCAGCCACGCCCAGTTGGGGTCCTCGGGGTCATCGGTGAGCACCCGGATCTGCAGCAGGTCGGGCGGATGGAACACCGCCAGGTGACAGATCATCGCGGTGAGCAGGCCCGCGGCACCGTCGGGATCGCCACCGATAGCGATCGTCGGGAACGAACGCAGTTGAACAAGTTTCGGACAGTCGTGGATCAGACCGTGGGTGCGCAGGAACTTCGTCACCCACATGTGACTGACCGGTTCCAGATGCGGTTGAGGGGCACCTGCGGGGCCCGCAAGGTCGCCGCCGACGGCAGGTTTGAGGAGCCGGTCGACCGCGGGTTCGGATCCGATACCGATCCGCGTCGCCGCGTAGAACTCGGCGTTGGCTGCCCGTGACCACTGGCGGTGGGTACCGATGATCGACAGCAGGTCGTCGGGATTCGGTGCGTGATAGGCGAAAAATGTCACCTGGGCCGCCGCCGACGAGGTGACTCGGGTCCGCAGACCCGCCAGGTAGCGCAGGTACTCCTTTCGGTCGGCGTTGATCTCGGGCACCTTCTTACCGCCGCTGCCTCCGCTAGCGACCAGCCCGACGGCCGCCATCACCATCATCAGCGGCATCATCAGCATGTACGGCGAAAGTTGCCTTACACCACTGAAAATCATGATGGCGATCATGCCGAGCATGCATCCGCCCAACACCCACGGCAGGGCCTTCTGCACCCCGGACGGCGGCACATCGATGCCAAGGTCGTCGGGTGGTGTCACGTTGATCTCGCCGGGGGTCAGTCGTGGTCCCCGCTTCATGATCGGGGTGAACTTGCGAGTCGTCATCCGCCACCTCCGGTGTTCGCGCCGACGGGCGTCGTGTCATCACCACCGACCTTGCGCGGATTCGGGTTCGACGGCAAAGTGTCGTGTTCGACCAGTGCGGCCCCCTCGGTAAGGACCGGACCGTCGACGAGCAGGCTGACCACCTGCCAGGGCGCGGTGCGCGGCGAGATCAGTCCCAGCTTGGCGGCGGTTTCTTCGTCTGGCAGGCCGTACCGCACGCCTTGCGGGTCGATGTAGTACAGGCTTTCACCGAAGCGCGGGTCCGGTGACTGCAGCTGGACGTACTGACCGCCGCTGATATGCACGGTGGCATCCCCGGTGATCTGCTTGATCCCCGTCTGCATCTCCGAGGACGGCAAAGGCAGGTGGCGCCCGGCTATGACGGTCGTTTTCGGCGCCTGGTCACCTGTTTCGCGCTGCCACGACCAACATAGTGCCGGGATTTCCTCGCGTGAAAGCATGTCCATCGGGATGTCAGGCAGCGGCGAGTCGTATACCTGCTCGACCACCCTGGCGACCGCGCTGGGCTCCATCGACGGCGAGGAGATCAGCCCGTAGGAATTGGTGGCGCGCAATGCGGCGGCGGTGGTGTCATTGACCTTCGCCACGCCGTTGCGAAGGACGACGTAGTGCTGTTCGTCGGACTCGGTGACGGTCTTGAACACCGAACCGATCACGAGTTCAGGCGGCAACCCGACCGAGTTAGGTGCACCCGCATCCGGAATGCCGGGCAGACGCCAGGGTCCCGCGTTGGACAGGGCGTTGAACAGCCCCTCCGAAATGGGGGCTGAGCGAGCGGTGACCGGAATGCCCACCGCGGACGTGACGGCTCGGTCAGCAAGATCGATGGCGTGCCGTCCGGTGTCGGTGACCAGCCAGTCTGCGTTCTCGTAGGAGACCAGCATGCCCTGCCCGGGTTCCATCGGGCCCACCGAGTCATCCAATGCCAGCGCGGTGATCAGGACCGATGTGTCGACGGTCGGTGCCACACTTTCCGGCTGGATCACCGTGTCGCACAGTGACCACTGCGAAGCCGGTGACGTCGCCACCGGGGTGGCGTAGGGCGCGCCGGGAATGCCCAGCGGCTGTCCCTTGGGCATCCGGTCGAGTTCCTCGGATTTCACCGCCACCGGGTTGTTGCTGTTGCCCAGGATCAGCCGGGCCGAGGTCAGGTTGTAGACCGGACGCAGCTGACCGCTATCGGGCAAGACCACATAGAGCTGGTTGGTGGTGCGGTCGACGAGAAGAGAGTCGCCGCCACGTTTTCCGAGGGGCTTGAAGTAGGCCAGCAGCGCGGCGCCCAGACAGATCAGCACAGCGATGACGATCCCGGCGGTGACGGCGCGGCTGTAGAACTGCAGCGGATCGTCGAACATTCGGGTGTCACGCCGAACGATGGCGTGTTCGACGCGACGCAGCAGGAAGCGCCATCCGCTGACTTGCACCTTGGTGGTGAGCCGGAAGCCTGCCATCGTCTACTCGCTGAGGTTCAGTCTGTCGTGCACCGACGTGATGGCCGCTTGCATGTCCTCGCCGCTGATCTCGCTGAGCTGCGCCACATCGAGGCTTTCGATATCCAACGACCGGGCCAACCGCATGTCGCGAGCCTGTTCGCCGGCCTCGACCAGCTGGCGGGCGTAGCGGCCGTTGCCGGCCACATCCAACGCGGGTTTTCCGTTGGCGCGGCTTTGGCTCAACAGGGTGGCCGCGTCGAGCACCTGCTTGGCAGCGTCTTCGGTGAGTGTCGAATCCGTTTCCGCGGCAAGCACTCCGGCGATCTCGACGATCTCCTCGGGTGAGTAGGAGTCGAATTCGATGCGGGTGGAAAAACGTGAACGCAGGCCTTCGTTGGTCTCCAACAGCCGGTCGATGTCGTTGCGATAGCCGGCGATGATCACCACCACCCGGTCGCGGTCGTTTTCCATACGGGCCAGCAAGGTGTCGAGGGCCTCGGTACCGAACGGATCGGCACGACCGTCACGCTCCTGGACGAGGGTGTATGCCTCGTCGATGAACAACACCCCGCCCATAGCGCGGTCGATCGTGCGCGCGGTCTTAACTGCTGACTGGCCCTCGTATTCGGCGACGAAGTCTTTCCGCGAGGTTTCGACGAGTTTCGGTTCGGCGATCACCCCCAGACCGGCCAGGATGTTGGCTACCACGCGTGCGATGGTTGTCTTGCCGGTGCCTGGCGGACCGGTGAAGATCATGTGCTTGGAGGCTTGAGCGACCTTCATCCCTCGCGCGGCACGCACCTTGGCCATCTGGGTGGCGGCACGATAGCGCTCGATCTGTTCTTTGACCCGGCTCAGCCCGATCTGGCGGTCGAGTTCATCTTGTGCCTCGGCCAGCAGCTTCTCGCGGCCCGAAGTGTCCGCCTCGACGCTGTCGGGGTCCCACGGGTCTGTTCGCGCGGCGATCAGTTCCGCGGTGGTCGTCTGTAGCCGGTATGCGGGGTCACGCAGCGCAGCAGCGACTTTCGGCGTCGGATGGCTGGCCTGCAGCCATTCCAACAGTGCGATGGCGCCTTCCTCGTTGCCCTGGGCGCGGTACGTCATGGCCAGATACCATGCGATCGCCTGGCTGCAGGCCTCTCCGGCGGGTGCGGAGTTGGCTTCGGTGAGACGCCGCTCGGCCTCGGTGAACAGCCCGAGGTTGGCGGCCGCGACCCCGTGGGCGACCCCGGCCGCCGCCGCCAGGAACTTGTCCGGCCACCCGGCGGCGGCCCGTACCTCGTCGATGACGTCGGTCCATCGCTGCGCGGCAGCGTAGATGACGGCCTTGACCCATGCGACGAGGTGCTCGGCGCCGGTGGCGGGAATATCCTCGATGGCCTCCATCGCGTCGGCGTAGTTGCCTTCGGCGGCCTCGGTGACGGCGAACCCCATGGTGATCGCCAACGGCGAGATCACCGGGTAGGTGATGTCACCGAATATCCCGCCGATCGGCACGCGGGCGCCCAGGCTGTTCATCGACAGTTCAGCAGCACCGGCGAGCTGTCCGAAATGGGTGCGCGAGTACCACGCCCGAAACATGGTGGCTCGTTCCCGGTCGCCGCAGCGTATGCGTCCCACCCATGCGTCGCAGGCGTTATCGTCGATTTCGGTGATCTCGGTGAACAGCGCCATCGATCGGCCCGGTGCACTGGGCAGCATGCCGACCGCGGTACCGAAGAGACTTGCCAGATGTTCGCTCATTGCTCACCTGCGTAGCGGGTCGTGAACAGCTCGGCTCGCGCGGCAGCAGCTTGTTCCGGGGTGGGCAGATCCAGATCGCGATTGAGGAAATCGCGGGTGGCGGCATTGTCGTGACCGTTTTCGCACATTCCGTCCAGCATGATGGTGTATTGCGCGGACCGGGCGTCCTGGGCCGCCAGGTCGGCAATCAGAACGATCTCATCGGCGACCACCGTCTCGGGCAGCCGCGCTGCCTCCGGTGCGAGTTCGATCCGATGCACACGCCCGTCCAGGTGGGTCGTCACCGTGACCGTCCCGGGCGGGTTGGTGACCGTGAACATCGGCAACGAATCGTCGGCGTCGGCAGGATCGGCCGGCGCAAGGGCGGCCAGCGGGTCCGGCTCGTCGGCGAGATTGCGCCCGCCGGGGTCACGTTCGCTGGCACCGGTGTCGTAGTAGTCGCCGAGGATCGCCCCGAGATCGGTCCCTGCGCCGTCGTCGACCGGCTCGGCGGCGAGACCGGCCAGGCTGTAGTCCAGCGCCGCGAGATCGTCGCGGGACCCGTCGTTTTCGGGTGTGCCGGGCGCTGTGGGGACCACCGTGGATCGCCTTTCTCAGTCCGGGTAGGCCGGGTCGGTTTCGGATTCGGCGGCGTCCTTGCGATCGAACCAGCCACCCGAGGGGAGAAACTCCATCAAGCCGTCAAGCGCGCGCTCAAGGTTCGTGGGGCTGCCCGGCAAGAAACTGCCGTACAACTCACCGCTGACCCGCCGCGGAATGGACACGATCCTGCCGTGCGGCGAGTCGAGCACGCCCGCCCCGACACCGGCCTCGGAGAACGTTCCGCCGGGGTGGCGTTCGGCAGCGGTGATCTCGACCCAGCTGTCCGGATTCCCGATCGCCTCGGCGTAAGTCCGCGCCGAGGACGCAGGCATACCGTAGCCGGCGAGCTGTTCTGCGGTGCGAACCTCGGCGAGCGTGGACGCGACCCCGGTCAACGGTTCGACCTCCGCGGGCCGTGCCTCCCCGATGACCACGTTGACCATGGCGGCCAGGCCGATCTGAGGAGCCACCCGCTGAAGCACGAGCATGTCTTCGTCGCGTGCAGCCACGACATGTCGGTCCCCCTTACGACACACCACGAAGCGCACCATTTTGCCACCGACATCGCGGCGCCACCACCGACAGTCGAGTAGGCGGTCTGGTCTGCTGAGGGTGTCGACCATCGCCGCCACCTCGGGATGAGGATCACCGTAGGCGTTCAGGACGCCCTGCGCGGTCAGGTCGCGAGTGACCTGTTCCCAAACGATCTTGCGTTGGTCCTCGTAGGGGATGTTCGGCCGAATACCCAGGGAGAGCGGGAAATCGACGAGGTGCAGAAGGTCGGCGATGACCAGCATGCCGTCGATGGTCACTTCGACGCCGACGACATCGTCGAAGTGGGTGCGTTCGCCGGCGCCGGCATAGGCGCCGGGGAATGGACTCGCCATCAGCGCGGCTGGAGCTGCTGGTCGATTTCCGCTCCTGCGCGCTCGTCGCTAGCCTCGTAACGTCGGGCGGCTTCGGTGAGGTTGGCACCCAGCGTTTCGGCTTTTTCGACCAACCACATACCGCAATTGCGCCGAGACCGCTGCAGGGCAGTCACAGCATCTGCCATGTCCGATGCGATGACACCGTGGGAGCTCCGGATCCGGTGGTCGGTGTCTGCGGCCAGTTGGGAGGCGGACGTGATGTCGGCGGCCGCCCGGGTCTGCGTTGCGGCCAGGTCGTGGAGGTGCGCGGTCGTCACACGCAGTTCGTGGTGCGGCATCAGGGGTTTGCTCCTGCTGGATTCTGCGGGGGTCGAATCGGTGCGGGGGGTATTTCGGGCCCAGTCGGCGGCGTCGACAACCGCGGGGCCCGGCTGGTTTCGGCGTTGGCGTCGGCCGGTTCCTCGTCCTCGGCAGGCGCGACCTCATCCTGGTCTGTTGTGGCGCTGTCTGCGGGGCGCCTTTTCGAAGCATCCTCAGCACCGGCGCTGTCGGCACGGTCGGTGGGAAGTCCGCCGGCAAGGTCGGCAGCCATTGGCAGTGCCGACAATGACTGTGCCGCAGCCCCAATGACACCGGTCACCGCAGCGGCGATTGGTGCCAGCGCTGAACCGATCATTCCGCCAACTGCTCCGAGTGCTGGAGTCAGGGCCGCCATGGCCTCGGTCGGCGCAGCGTTGGCGACTGCAGGTTGGCCGGGAGACGGGGCCGCGGTCTCCGGCGGCGCGGAGTCTGGGGGTAGCTCGCCGACAGGGCCGTATGCATGCTTGCCTTCGCGCAGCCCCAGCACGCGCGCGCCATCGGGACTTCCGTCTCCACCGTGGGAGCTGTCCTCGGCCATGTCGTCGTACTCGTCGGCAATCACGTGCAGTTCGTCGATATTGGCATTGACCTGCTCGGCCAGCCGGCGAAGTTCGTACCCACTAGCGTCAAGTGCGGCGTTGACGGCCGCCAGCTCGACAGCGGACGTTGTGGCCCCACTGACACCGGGTAGTTGCGCGATGCCACGCACGGCGCGACCAAGACTGGCCAGGTAGTCGGATCGTTCGGCTAGCCCATGCCTGAAGTCGATGATCTGGTCTGCTTGCCTGGCTATTACTGTGGCGGTGGCTGCATCGAGCATCGACATCCTCACCGCAGCACCGGCCTGGCGCCGGTTTGCGCTCGCGTAGGACTTCGCGCCGGCGCCGGCCCAACTATCCTCACGTGGGTACGCCATCGCGACGGTATCCCCGGCGTCACGCAAATACATTGAGCCTCGACCGAATTCGTCGCCGGGTTCTGGGACGCCCGAGCCCAGGGTCGCCCGCATCTCAGCGAGCATGCGCAGACCCGCATCGACGATCGTGGAGCGAGCGCCCGTAGGATGTGTGTCGACTTTGCCGAAGCCAGCGACGCCGTCCATCATCGGCATCATTTTCCTCCCCTTCCCCTGGGGAGACTACCAGCGGTCTAGCTACTGTTTCGACGCAAATCCAGCGACATGAGCCTGCGCAGATTCCGGCGCGAACGCCAACACAGCGACCGCCCACACCGGTCTTATCGCGCTATAACCAATTCTGCAGCAAATTCTCAGCATGGGCAGCACCCGACGGCCACCCACCGTGGCGCGCACATTTTGACTCCGCACGCTGACCAATACGCTCGCTTCGACGGCAGACGCGGCTGCTGTTTGCTCGTCGTACCGAGAAGTCCTCTTCGGCATTGCGGCGGCGCGCTGGTGGCGGCGCGGAGTTGGCTGCGCGTTTCCCGCCTAGGCGGTGAGGGTTTAGGCAGTGGGGTC
>CAZLTV010000048.1:20970-23759 GCA_964562545.1 uncultured Mycobacterium sp.
GGGCAGTGGGTCGCGGCTACCGCGATGCTGTCACCGCTCAGCTGATCGCCGAGATCAACGATTCGATCGCTTCGGTGTCGTCGGCCGACACCGGCCCCTCGCCCTCGAGTTGCTGGATCGTCGTTTCGGAAACCCCTGCAGCCTGCGCGGTCTCCCCCACGGTCAGGTTGGCGGCACGGCGCGCGACGTACAGTCGCTGGCCAAGGGTCGCCTGGGGTGCTGCCACCGCCCTGGTCATCACGTCGTCATAGAGGCGGCGCACCGTGCTGAGCGCCTTGATCAACGCCGGGGTGACCCTGCCGATCCGCGCGGCACGTGCGGCAACGGCTTCGAGTTGTCGTAGATCGGACAGGATGGCCGTGACCCGTGGAGTGAAAGCCGGATCGTCAACCGGAGGCAGCGCGGTGATCGTCGAGTGGAGTGTCCCGACGGCGGTAGCGACTGCCTGGGCGATGAGCGACACCTCGTCGCCACCGGCCGCAGACTGGGCGGGTCCGGCACCCTCGGCGGGCTGCACGGCCCGGCCTTGACGTAGCCGCGCGATCGCACCTGGCGGCCAGTTCAGCACCTCTTCAAGCTTTGTCCGAGTACGCTCCCGGGGCCAACTACGCCCCTTCTCGAAGGCAATCAACGCACCGGCGTTGATGATCCCGTCCGCAGCCAGGCTGCGTTGGCTGATGTTCAACTCGCGGCGCCGGGCCGCTGCCGCGGCGCCGGCCCTGACCATCCCCGGATCCGGCGCATCCGTCGAATCCTCGACCGGTTCGGCGTTGGTCATGTTCCGGCGTCCTCAGGCTCGGGGTCGGAATGGCGACGCTAATCGTAGCGGTCCCGGTGTCCATCGCTACGGCCCGGTGGCGTGTAACCGCAGCGGCGATCCCTATAAACGCTACATCTTTCGGTGGACAAAAAGGGTGCAACGCTACGCTGCGCCGAGATTTGGGTTCGATGCCACAGGGGCGTCCCCAAACCGCTGACATTGCACTTTACCGGGATGTAAGCGGCGAACAGGCGGCGTTGGGGTGTCCAACCCTTATAGCCAGCCACCGTTCCGTTGCAGTAACTGTTGCATCGCTACGGTTTATTGGCTAGCTTGGGTTCCACTGCGGTACGGAACCGCCAGCGTAAGAAAGGACCGAAGCCGTGAACGCGAGGCCGATGAACACCACGACGATGAACACCACGACGTGGGGCGAGACGCCGGTTGGCGCTTGCACGAGGGACCCTGATCGGTGGACGACGACAGCCGACGACGAGGCCAAAACCATCTGCCGGTCGTGCCCGCGGAGGTGGATGTGTGCGCGCGACGCCTGCGAACTGCCGCGCGCCGAGGGCTTGTGGGCGGGCATCTACGTACCCGAGGCCGGGCGAGGGCGCACGTTTGCCCTGCGTCAGCTCAAATCCCTGGCCGAGCGCAACGGCTACCCGGTGCGCGAACGGCGCGTGTACTACGCCGACATCGCCTGATCTAGTACCCACCCGCTGCCGGTGACGAGGGGTTCGGCAGTGCACGGGCGGCCGGGAATACTGCGTCGCGTCGTCCGGTTGCATGCTCTGACGGTGTCGGGCATGTCCCGGGCTCCAATTCAATTAGTCGCTTCGAGCGACCACTCGCCGAGAGACGCCATGGCGGCACCGTCACCACTCTTACCTCAGCTGTGACCGATCGGTCGCAGGTCCGGTGCTGTCGTTCAGCCCAGATCAGCAATGGCGCAGGCGATTTCGTCGACCAATGCGTCAACCTGGTCGGCATCGTAACCACGCTTGCCGAACTTGGGCTTATTGAACCGAACCGAACGCACGTCCTCGGCCGACAGGTGCCCACGACCGTCGAGCCGGCGCGCTGCCAACGCGACGAGGTCGTTGACCGACTTCTCGTCGTAGCCACGCTTACCCCACGCCGGCTTTTCCAAAGTGATGTTGCGAAGATCTTCGGCTCGTAGACCGCCGGCGCCCATGGCGTCTGACTCTACAACGCGCGGCAGGGGGCAGGCCCCCGATTCGCGCACTGCTGGTCGCACTCCCTTGCCGGTGTCCGGGCATAGGTTTCGGTCGCGCCAGGTTTCCCTGGCTGCGTCGAGACGCCGATCCGGCCGCAACTAGATGACCCGGACTTCACCGAGGACGGCCCCGTTGGGGCCAGCTTCGGCTTCGGGCTATCCGCATCGCACCGCCTGGCAATGCTGTGTTCGGCCAGGCCGCCCTCACCGAAGGGGGCTACGGTGGCCCTATGAGCAACACCGATCCCACACCTGGCGAAGTGGACTGCGCGCCTTCATCATTCACGGGTGTCCTGCATCCTCGTGACGTTCCGCTCGGCGGGCCCCGAGCTATCCGGGTCCGCCGCACTCTGCCGCAGCGCGAACGTTCACTGATCGGGGCCTGGTGCTTTGTCGACCACTACGGCCCACACGACCAACGCCGCGGCCCCGGAATGGACGTGCCGCCCCATCCCCACACTGGCCTGCAGACGGTCAGCTGGCTGTTTAGCGGATTGGTCGAGCACCGTGACAGCGCCGGCGTGCATGCGATGGTGCGGCCCGGTGAGCTCAACCTGATGACCGCCGGCGCCGGAATCTGTCATTCGGAGGTCTCGGTGACCTCCAGCCCGGCGGATGCCGTCTTGCACGGTGTGCAGCTGTGGGTCGCACTTCCGCACGCTGACCGCGACGCCGGCCGCGACTTCGCCCACTACGCACCCGAACCCCGTGCGGCCGGCGGCGTCACCACCCGGGTCTTTCTCGGGGAACTCGACGGTCAACGCTCCCCCGTGCACACCTTCACCGCGC
>CAZLTV010000049.1:0-20393 GCA_964562545.1 uncultured Mycobacterium sp.
GGCCTGCCGCCCAGCGTGCGGTCGGCACCGGCCGGGCCACGGCAAGGTTTTTGGGTACCAGTTCGCCGAACACCATCGAGATCGAGGTGGCGATCAGTATCGCCAACGTCAGGGCGATACCGGCGACGAACTGCTCGGGGATCCCGACGGCGGTCAGACCCGGTGCGAGGAGCCGCGCGACGACGGGTTCGGCCAGGAAACCGGTGGCCAGGGTGGTGATCGAGATGCCCACCTGGGCGCCGGACAACTGAGTGGACAGCGTGCGGTGCGCCTTCTGCACCATCAGGTCGCGTCGGTCGCCGGCGCGGACGTTGGCTTCGACGGTGCTGCGCTCGAGCGCGGTCAACGAGAACTCCGCGGCGACGAATACCGCGGTCCCGGCCGTCAGCAGAGCGAAGGCCAGCAGCGACAGCGCGGTCATGGCCGCGTTCACGATTGCACTCCGGCGCTGTCGGCGCGACGCGCGCCGGTGTGGAGGAAGCCGGGCCGGACGCCCGGCCGACTAGAGGACGGTTCAGCCTCGGTGGGCTCGTGGTCGGCCTGTTCGGCCATCACGGCCGACTCGGATGGGGTGCCATCCAGTGCCTGCGGCACCTGATCCCTTTCGCGTTGTCGGGTGGGCGATCCGCGGCTGTTTCGGGCAGCGGGAACTCGCCTGATGATGTGCACATGCTATCGGACCGGGAGGATCCCACCAGCCACCTTCCCGCACCTAGGAAAGCCTATCCTCACAGCAAACGCACAGGCATTGGTACATTCGGTGCGAGGCGACATCCATCAGCCCCCCTGTCAACGTCGCTGTGAGAGAGAGGCGGTCGTTGGCCGATGTCGAAGTCGAAGTCGAAGTCGATACGACGATGGGCGGGCACGCTCAGCGCAGTCACCGCAATGGTGGCGTTGACAGCGTGCGGGTCGGGCGCCGATGACGGCGACGGGATCGTGGTGTACTCCGGCCGCAGCGAAGGGCTGATCGCTCCGCTGATCGAGCAGTTCACCGCCGACACCGGAATCGCGGTCGAGACGCGCTACGCCGGGTCGGGGGAGCTGGCGGCCCAACTGATCACCGAGGGCGACCGGTCACCTGCCGATGTCTTCCTGTCCCAGGATGCCGGCGCGTTGGGCGCGGTCTCCAAGGCCGGCCTCTTCGCTCCCATCGACGTCAGCACCCTCGAGGCGGTGCCTGCCGCATTCTCGGCCGCCGACGGAACCTGGGTGGGAGTGTCCGGACGGGCCAGGGTCATCGTCTACAACCCCACCCTCGCTCCCAACCCACCGGACACGATCGACGGTCTGCTGGCGCCGGAATGGCGCGGCCAGATCGGCTACGCCCCCAGCAATGCGTCGTGGCAGGCCTTCGTCACCGGGCTTCGGGTGATCCGGGGAGACGACGGCGCCGAGGAATGGCTGCGAGCCTTCGCCGCGCAGGAACCCGTCCCGTTCGAGAACAACATCGCGGTGCGTGACGCGGTGGACAGCGGCGAAGTGGCGCTCGGCCCGACCAACCACTATTACCTCTACGAACTGCTCGACGCCACGGGCGACGGCGAGGTCACCGCCCAGAATCAGTTCATGGCCCCGGGAGACCCGGGCGGCTTGATCAACGTGGCCGGGGTCGGCGTGCTCAAATCGGCCCCGAACCCCGAGGGCGCACAGGCTTTTGCCGAGTATCTGGTGGGCGAGAGCGCTCAGCGGTACTTCGCCGAGGAAACCGCCGAGTACCCACTCGGCGCAGGGGTGGCCGCGTCATCGTCCATGCCGCCGCTGAGCGACCTGAATCCGCCCGCGGTGGACCTCTCACAGCTCGACGACATCGAGACCACTCAAGAACTGCTGGTGGAAACCGGCTTGCTGACGAACTGACCGCGTGCCGGTGAGATCCGGCCGGCGCCCGCCGCTGCTGCTTCTGCTCGCAGCGGGCGTCGTGGCCGCCGCCACACTGGTGCCGCTGGCCTATCTGGCCGAGCGGGCGATGGCGCGAGGCTGGGTCTTCGTCGTCGACGAACTGCTTCAGCCACGGACCGCGGCCCTGGTCGTCCGGTCGCTGTCGTTGGTGGCGGTGGTGACCGCGGCGTGTGTGGTGCTCGGCGTAGGCCTTGCAGTGCTGGTCACTCGGACCGACGTGTGGGCGCGTCGCCCGCTGGCCGTCGCGTTGACTCTGCCGCTGGCGATGCCGAGTTATCTGCTGGCCTACCTGTGGGTGTCGACGTATCCGGCGGTAGCCGGTTTCTGGGGATCGGTTCTGGTGCTGACCCTGGTGAGCTATCCACTGGTTTTCCTCTCCACGATGGCCGCCCTGTCCAGGGTCGATCCCGCTCAGGAGGAGGTCGCCCGCTCGCTGGGGCTCGGGGGAGTGGCCGTGCTCTGGCGGGTGACGCTGCGGCAGTCCCGCGCCTCGATCGCGGCCGGGGCACTGCTGGTCGCCCTGTATGTTCTCGGTGACTTCGGGGCGGTCGCCGCAATGCGTTTCGAAGCGTTCACCTGGGTGATCTACGGCGCCTACCGCTCGGGTTTCAATCCGTCCCGGGCCGCGGTCCTCGCCCTCGTCCTGGTCGTCTTCGCCGTGGCGCTCGTGCTGGCCGAACAACGGGCCAGGGGACGGACGGCGGCATCCCGGATAGGTGCCGGCACCCCTCGTCAGCCACCGCTGAATCGGTTGGGGCCATGGCGCATTCCGGCGCTCATGGCGCCGGGAGCGGTGGTCGCGGCCGCGTTGCTGGTGCCGGGCGCCGAACTCGCCAGGTGGCTGTGGACCGCAGGTCCACGCTGGGACGGCGCCGAATGGCTCGACGCGCTGTGGTCGACCGTCTGGCTGTCGGTGGTGACGGCGGTGGTGACGACGGCGGCGGCGGTGCCGCTGGGCGTGCTGGCCGCCCGCCACCGCGACCGCGCCACCCGATTCCTGGAAGCGACGAGCTATGTGGCCCACGGCCTTCCGTCGATCGTCATCGCGATATCGATGGTTTCGCTCGGAGTCGTCCTGCTGCATCCCATCTACCAGCGTGAACCACTGCTGATCCTCGCATATACGGTGCTGCTGGTGCCCTTGGCGATCGGATCGGTGCGTTCGGCGGTGGAATCGGTACCCATCCGTCTCGAGGAGGTCGCCCGCTCACTGGGCCGACCGCCGGCCAGCGCGTTCGGCGCGGTGACCGCCCGGGTGGCACTTCCCGGAATCGCGGCGGGGGCGGCGATGGTTTTGCTGACCTGTATGAAGGAGTTGCCGGTGACCTTGCTGCTTCGCCCGACCGGCACCGACACGCTGGCGACCCGGCTGTGGAGCCACAGTTCGGTCAGCGACTACGCCGCCGCGGCACCGTATGCCGCGGGGTTGCTGGTGTTCGCCGCGGTTCCCACCGCGGCGTTGGGTCTGTGGAGCAGCGGTACCGTCCGGGTGCAGCATGGCTGAATCGTCGAGCGCAGCGGTTGCCGCGCGCGGGCTCGTCAAGTCGTTCGGTGCCGTCGATGTCCTCGACGGTGTCGATTTGGAGGCGCCGGCAGGCAGTATCACCGCGGTTCTGGGCCCGTCCGGCTGCGGCAAGACCACCCTGCTGCGCATCCTTGCAGGCTTTGAGAGCCCCGACGCCGGGACGGTGTGCATCGGTTCCGAAGTGGTGGCGGGACCGTCTGTCTCGGTCCCGGTGCACCGGCGGCGCGTCGGGTTGATGCCCCAGGAAGGCGCGCTATTCCCGCATCTGAGTGTCGGCGACAACGTTGCATTCGGGATCGACCGCGCCGACCGCCGGGAGCTGGCGGCCACCGTGGAGCACTGGCTGGAGGTGGTCGGGCTCCAGGGGCTCTCCTCGGCTCGGCCAAATGAGATATCCGGTGGCCAGCAGCAACGGGTGGCGCTGGCCCGGGCGCTGGCCGCCCAGCCGCGGGTGCTGCTGCTCGATGAACCGTTCGCCGCCCTGGACACAGGCCTTCGGGTGCGGGTTCGGGAGGACATCGCCTCGATCCTGCACCGCACCGGCACCACGGCGGTATTGGTCACCCACGATCAGTCCGAGGCACTCTCGCTGGCCGATTCCGTGGCGCTGATGCTGGCTGGAACCATCGCGCAGCACAGTACCCCGGTTGATCTGTACACCCGGCCGGCCAGCCTCGAAATCGCCCGCTTCGTCGGTGCCACAGTGGAATTGCCCGGAACGGCGCGATCCGGGATCGTCCAGACCGCGTTGGGGCCGTTGCAGCCGCGGCTCGCGGTCCCGGACGGGCCGGCCATCGTCGCGTTGCGCCCGGAGCAGCTGTGTCTGGGAACCGGTCACTTGGGCGCCCCCGCCCAAGTGACCGGTTCCCAGTTCTACGGGGCCGACACGGTGGTCCATGTGGCACTGCCCGATCACACGACGGTGCAGCTGCGCACCACCGGAGCGGAGGACCTGCGCTGCGGCGACTCGGTCAGTGTGGCGGTCAACGACGCCGTTCTGGCGTACCCGTCACCATCCGGTGGGCAGCGGGTGCCCCTCGGCGAACCCTGCGGCTGACTGCACCCCGAGCACCACCTTGTCGTGCAGTTGGGCCAGGCTGGCCGCACCGACGTAGGTGCAGGTGCTGCGCACACCCGAGGTGATGTGGTCGAGGAGGTCCTCGACGCCACCGCGAGCGGGGTCGAGGTCCATCCGAGAGGTGGAGATGCCTTCCTCGAACAGTGCCTTGCGGGCACGGTCGAAGGCGCTATCGGCAGCCGTACGGGCTGCGACAGCACGCTTGGACGCCATCCCGTAGCTCTCTTTATAGGGCTGGTCATCGCGGTCACGCATCAGGTCGCCGGGGGATTCGTAAGTGCCGGCGAACCACGAGCCGATCATGACGTTGGACGCGCCCGCAGCCAATGCCAGCGCAACATCGCGGGGATGGCGAACCCCGCCGTCGGCCCACACGTGTGCACCGAGTTGCCTGGCCGCCGAGGAACATTCGACGACCGCGGAGAACTGCGGGCGACCCACTCCGGTCATCATCCTGGTAGTGCACATGGCGCCAGGGCCGACCCCGACCTTGACGATCGACGCCCCGGCGTTGATCAGGTCACGGGTGCCTGCCGCTGACACGACGTTGCCGGCGGCCAGCGGCACACCGAGGTCCAGCGCCGACACCGCGGAGATGGCGTCGAGCATCCGTTGTTGGTGTCCGTGGGCGGTGTCGATGACCAGCAGGTCGACACCGAGTTCGGCCAGGTCGCGGGCTTTGGAGGCGACATCGCCGTTGATTCCGACCGCGGCCGCGATCCGCAGCCTGCCGTGGTGGTCGAGGGCGGGGGAGTAGATGCCCGCGCGGATTGCCCCCAGCCGGGTCAGCACCCCGGCGAGGCTGCCGTCCGCGTCGGTGAGCACCGCGACGTCGACCGGGGCGTGTTCGAGCAGATCGAATACCTTGCGGGGGTCGGTTCCGGCCGGCGCGGTGACGAAATCGGTGGTCGCGACGTCGCGCACCCGGGTGAACCGATCCACTCCGGCGCAGGTCGCCTCCGTGACCAGCCCGATGGGCCGGTTCTCGAAGACCACCACCGCGGCGCCGTGCGCGCGTTTGTGGATCAGTGCGACCGCATCGGAGACCGAGGCGTCGGGGGACAGCGTCACCGGGGTGTCCACGATGGTGTCGCGGCTTTTGACGAAGTCCACCGTGTGTTTGACGGCGGCCAGCGGGACATCTTGCGGCAGAACGACGATGCCGCCGCGGCGGGCGACGGTCTCGGCCATCCGGCGCCCGGCAACGGCCGTCATGTTGGCGACCACCACCGGGATAGTGGTGCCCGACCCGTCGGTGGTCGACAGATCAACGTCGAACCGCGACGGCACATCCGAACGGCCGGGCACGATGAAGACATCGTTGTAGGTCAGGTCGTAGGGCGGCGTATGGCCGTCAAGAAACTGCATACCGCCGAGTCTAGTGGCGCACCCGGCACCACCGAGACTGCGCACAGATCGCGTTCGAGCCCCTCAACACGATCTGTGCGCAGTCTCGGCGCGACACAAACTATGCCTCGACCTCGCTGTGGTCGCCGCTCCACAGGGTGTGGAAGCGCTTGTCGGGATCGGCGTCGATGCGGCCGTAGGTGTGCGCGCCGAAGAAGTCACGCAGGCCCTGAGTGAGCGCAGCGGGCAGCCGTTCAGTGCGTAGCCCGTCGTAGTACGACAGCGCCGAAGAGAAGCCTGGAATCGGGATTCCGAGCTGTGTCGCGGTCACCACCACGCGACGCCAACTGTCGATAGCGGCCTCGATCGCCGAGCGGAAGTAAGGGGCGACGATCAGCGAAGGCAGATCGGAATCCTCGTCGAAGGCGTCCTTGATCCGATTGAGGAATTTGGCGCGGATGATGCAGCCGCCGCGCCAAATGGTCGCAAGATCCCCAGGGGTGACGCCCCAGCCGTATTCGGTGCTGCCGGCCTGGATCTGGTTGAATCCCTGCGCGTAGGCAATGATCTTCGACGCGTACAACGCCTGCCGCACATCCTCGATGAACTGGCTTGTGTCGCTGGGCTTTTCACCCAATCCGCCAGAGGCCAACCCGGTAGTTGCCTTGCGCTGGGCCACCGAGCCCGACAGTGCACGAGCGAATACCGCCTCGGCGATCCCGGTCACGGGCACGCCGAGGTCCAGCGCGGATTTGACCGTCCAGCGCCCGGTCCCCTTCTGTTCGGCTTCGTCGAGAATGACGTCGACCAATGGCTTTCCCGTCTTGGCGTCGGTCTGGCGCAGCACCTCGGCGGTGATCTCCACCAGGAAGCTGTCCAGGTCACCGGAGTTCCATTCGTCGAAAACGTCGGCGATTTCGGGGGCGCTCATGCCCAGCCCGTCGCGCAGCAGCTGGTAGGCCTCACCGATCAGCTGCATGTCGGAGTACTCGATACCGTTGTGCACCATTTTGACGAAATGTCCGGCACCGTCGGGCCCGATATGGGCGCAGCAGGGCACGCCGTCCACATGGGCGGAGATCTCCTCGAGCAGCGGCCCAAGGCTTTTGTAGGACTCGGCGGGGCCTCCGGGCATGATCGACGGGCCGTTGAGGGCCCCTTCCTCGCCACCGGAGATGCCGGCGCCAACGAAGTGCAGACCGCGTTCGCGCATCGCCTGCTCACGGCGGATCGTGTCGGTGTAGAGGGCGTTTCCGCCGTCGATGATGATGTCGCCGTCTTCCATGGCGTCGGCGAGTTCGTTGATCACCGCATCAGTGGGTGCGCCGGCCTTGACCATGATGAGCACCCGGCGTGGCTTCTCCAACGCGTCGAGGAACTCCGCGATCGTCTCACTGCGCACGAACGAGCCCTCCGAGCCATGCTCAGCCAGCAGGGCGTCGGTCTTGGCCACCGACCGGTTGTGCAGCGCCACGGTGTAGCCGTGTCGGGCGAAGTTGCGCGCGATGTTCGACCCCATCACGGCCAGGCCGGTGACCCCGATCTGGGCGGTTCCGGTCGTTGCACTTGGAGCATCGCTCATTGCGGGCAAGCCTTTCGTTGTGTGGTCGTGCGGGGTTGGCGGTCGCGCTGAGCCTCTACGCGGTGAACAACCGCTGAAGTTCGGTCAGCCAAGGCACCGCCAGCGCGACGGTCGGGATGACGAGATTGGCCGCAGCGGCAGCATAGGCGGCGGTGGCGAGGATGCGGCTGTTCGGCTCGCCGGCCAGCCGTTGGACCCGTACGACGGTGGTCGGCCCGCCCGCGGCCAACGCGCCGCTCGGCGCGTTGGCCGAGGCGCAGGCGACCAGGGCGCGCGCCAACGGCGTTGGACCGGTATTTCGCACGGCTGCGTCGTCGGCGAGCAGTTCGATGAGCAGGCGCACTGCGGTGAGCGCGTTCCCGCTGCGGACAAGTCGCGGAAACGCTGCGTGCACCGCGGTGAACATCTCCAACACCAGATCGTGCCGGGCGCGCAAGTGGGATCGCTCGTGGGTGAGGATCGCCGCGATCTCCTTGTCTGACAGGGCTCTCAGCGTGCCCTCACTGAGGACGACACGGCTGCGAACCCCGGGCAGGCAGTAGGCCAGCGGTTCCTCGACATCGATGATTCGCAGTCCGTGGCCGGCTAACGGCGCTGAGCAGCTGCGCAACTGCGGGGCGGCATGTTCGGGGGAGGAGACCAGATCCACAAGCATTCGATGGTGAGCGCGCCGGCGCCTGGTAGCGATCGCGACGTTGAGCACCGAGGAGGTGAGCCGCGCGCCGATGAGCAGGGTGAGGGCGAGCACCACGACGTGCATCGTCCACATCGGCCATCCGAGGCTCTCGATCCCGCTGCTCAGAGTTGCCGTGGGACGTCCGTCTGGGCCGGGTCGGAAAAGCCTGCTGGCGATCGCGATGCCGGCGGAAAACGCGGATAGGACGGCGGCCAGCGCTACCGACTGCCAGAGCACGATGGCCGCCCGCGGTGCGCGCAGCGGCCACCTGGCTCGCGCCAGGATCGCGGGCACCGGCCCCGACAGGAGTAAGGCGACGGTGACGAAGGCCAGCGCGGACACGCTGTAAGTGTCTCTCAGGCGACGCCGGAATCGCCAGCCGGCGGGTCTTGGCGGTGTTTATCGTCGAGTTCGGCCAGCGCGCGGCGCAGCGCCGCTGCCTCGTCGGCGCCCACCCGCTCGACGAAGTGGACCAGCGCCGCTTCACGGCTGCCGAAGTCAGCGGCTTGATCGAGTGCGTCAACCATCAGGCCGGCGACGAGTTCGTCGCGGCCGTGAGTGGGTGCGTAGCGGTGAGCGCGGTCGTCTCGGTGCTGTACCACCAGATGCTTTTTCGCCAGCCTCTGCAGCACGGTCATGATCGTGGTGTAGGCCAGGTCGCGGTGCGCAGAGAGGGCTTCGTGCACCTGGCGCACCGTCTGGGGCTCGCGCACGGACCACAGATGGTCCATCACGGACCGCTCCAGGTCCCCCAGTCGTGTCAGCTTGCCCATCTTCGGTTCATCTCCTACCCGCCGAGTTCCAGCGTACTACGCGATTACTACCGAACGTCGTATCCATTCTCACCACATCTGCGTCACCTCGGCGAGGTACACAACGAGGTCATTCCCCGAGTTCATTGCCGTTTGTGAGACCACTCACAGGGTCTGGTCAGCTTGACGCCGGTAGCTATAGTAAGGCTAACCTAATTCAGTGAGGCTAACCTAAGTATAGGTCGGAGGTGCAATGACGGTCCTAGTCGACGATCCGCTCATCGCGAGCATGGCGATCAGGCGTGCGTTACCCATTCACGAATCGAGCCGTCGGCTCCGCGGGCTGTATCCCGAATGTCCCCGCGTATACGGCGTCGCAGTGATGGGTGACCTGTCGCGGCGGCGGTGGTGGCCACTGGCCGAGGTCGTGACGTCGGACCGCCTGCGGACCATGTTCGACACAGGTGTCGCCGAGACCGACAGTCGCGGCGCCATCGCCCAGCAGCTGGCCGCGACCTTCGCGCACGTAGTCGTCGGTCGCGTGGTCCCGCTGCTCGTGCTCGAAGGGCGAGCCTGGGATACCGGCCTGGAGAATCTGTGGGTCCACGTCGACTCCGAGGGTGCGATCGACTGGGTGGGAGTCGTCGACCCGACGGTGCGGGCGCTGCCCGATGATCCCTATTTCGGCAATCGTCGAGGGCTGAGCTCCGGGCGCCCAGGACAACATGGAATCGTCGCGCTACCCAGCGAAGCGGCCCTGACGACATGGGTTGCCCATCGCAGCCACCGTGCACTGGCGCCGCTGTTCACCAAGCTGGCCGAGGTCAGCGACGGCGCGATGACGGTCGCGGCGATGTGGCACAGCGTCGGAGCGGCCGTGGTTGGCGCGGCGACGAGGATTCCTCTGCTCTCCGGGGTCAGCGAAGTCACCAGCATGCGGCGCGCTCAGGCCGTGCTCGACGCATTGGTCGGATTCGGTGTGCCGGTTCGCGGCACGGCCCGGATGGCCGCAGGGAAGGTCTTGCTTAATTAGGGCAGCCTTGCCTATCCTATCTACAGACAGGGCGAGGTTGAGACAGACAAGAACCAACGGACCGAGCAGGAGTTTCTGAGGGCTGCAGAGACCCTCGGTCCACGCAAAGGACGGGCCCCACGCAACGCGTGGGGCCCGTCCCCTTTGCAATCACCTACGTACGATGACCCACGTCTCGCTTCAGATGTCTTGCTTCAGACGACGTGTGGCCCCACGTCGGACCGCATCCGATCAAACGTGTAGACACAAGCCGTGACGACTGACACTCCCGCCCTGGGTGAAGGATTCGACAGCGAACTCGGCCTGACCTACTTGCAGGCCACGCCCGACGGCAGCCGCGCGACGCTGACGATCACCGACAAATTGCTCCAGCCTTGGGGGATCGTCCACGGCGGCGTCTACTGCGCGGTGATCGAAAGCATGGCCAGCGTGTCCGGCCACACCTGGCTGGCCGAGAACGGCGGCGGCACCGTGGTCGGTGTCAACAACAACACCGATTTCCTGCGGGCGATCGGTGCCGGAACGGTCACCGCGGAGTCGACACCCATCCACCGTGGCCGCCGCCAACAGCTATGGCTGACCACCATCAGCGACGAAGATGGCCGCGTGGTCGCGCGCGGCCAGGTCCGGCTGCAGAACATTCCCACCGAGTAAACCGCGCCGGCGCGACGGCGTAGCGCTGCTTACTGACTGACCTCGTGGCAGGATCGCCCACTATGCGTCTGACCCCGCATGAACAGGAACGCCTGCTCATCTCCTACGCGGCCGAACTCGCCCGCCGTCGCCAGGCGCGCGGACTTCGGCTCAACCACCCCGAATCCGTCGCAGTGATCACCGATCACATCCTCGAAGGCGCACGCGACGGTCGAACCGTCGCCGAGTTAATGGCCAGCGGCCGTGAGGTGCTCGGCCGTGACGACGTGATGGAGGGTGTGCCCGAGATGCTCCACGACGTCCAGGTGGAGGCCACCTTCCCCGACGGCACCAAGCTCGTCACCGTCCACGACCCGATTGCGTGAGGTGAAGCCTTGATTCCCGGTGAAATCCTCTTCGGCGACGGCGATATCGAGATCAACGCCGGCGCGCCGCGACTGGAGCTCGACATCGTCAACACCGGTGACCGACCGGTCCAAGTCGGCAGCCACGTGCACGTGCCCCAGGCAAACAGCGCGCTCGAGTTCGATCGTGACGCCGCGCACGGGTTCCGATTCGATATCCCGGCCGGAACGGCGATCAGGTTCGAACCCGGGATCGCCCAGCACGTCACGCTCGTTCCGTTGGCCGGCACCCGCGAGGTGCACGGCCTGAGCCTGCAGCCTCCGGGCAGATTGGATGATCGGCAATGAGTGCGCTGTCCCGGTCCCGTTACGCGGGCCTGTTCGGACCGACCGTCGGTGACCGCATCCGCCTCGCCGACACCGACCTATTGATCGAGGTCACCGAGGACCGCAGCGGCGGACCCGGCCGAGCCGGAGACGAAGCCGTGTTCGGCGGCGGGAAAGTGCTGCGCGAATCGATGGGGCAGTCGCGTGTCACCCGCGCCGAGGGGGCACCCGACACTGTGATCACCGGCGTGGTGATCCTCGACTACTGGGGGATCATCAAGGCCGATGTCGGGATTCGCGATGGCCGCATCGCGGCAATCGGCAAAGCCGGCAACCCCGACATCATGTCCGGTGTTCACCCCGATCTGGTGGTCGGTCCGTCGACCGAAGTCATCGCAGGCAACGGTCGCATCCTGACCGCGGGAGCGCTGGACTGTCACGTGCACTTGATCTGTCCGCAGGTCATGGAGGAAGCCCTCGGCGGCGGTATCACCACGATCGTGGCGGGCGGCACCGGACCAGCCGAAGGCAGCAAAGCCACCACCGTGACCCCGGGTGCTTGGCATCTGGCCAGGATGTTGGAAGCGCTCGACACCTGGCCGATGAACATCGCCCTGCTCGGCAAGGGCAACACCGTCAGTGCCGAAGCGATGTGGGAACAACTGCGCGCCGGTGCGGCCGGATTCAAGCTGCATGAGGACTGGGGCACGACCCCGGCCGCGATCGACGCGTGCCTGACCGTGGCCGAAGCGGCAGGCGTGCAGGCCAACATCCACACCGACACGCTCAACGAAGCCGGGTTCGTGGAGACCACATTGGCCGCCATCAGGGGACGCTCAATCCACGCGTATCACACCGAAGGGGCCGGCGGAGGGCACGCACCGGACATCATCACCGTGGCCGGCCAGCCGAATGTGCTACCGAGCTCGACCAACCCGACCCGCCCGCACACCGTCAACACCCTCGACGAGCACCTGGACATGCTGATGGTGTGCCATCACCTGAACTCCAACGTGCCCGAAGACCTCGCCTTCGCTGAAAGCCGAATCCGGCCGTCGACCATCGCGGCCGAGGACCTGCTGCACGACATCGGCGCGATCTCGATGATCGGCAGCGACTCCCAGGCGATGGGCCGCATCGGCGAGGTCGTCATGCGCACATGGCAAACCGCGCACGTGATGAAACGCCGCCGCGGATCCCTGGAAGGTGACACCACCGCCGATAACCACCGTGCGATGCGCTATGTCGCGAAATACACGATCTGTCCGGCCGTAGCGCACGGACTGGACCACGAGATCGGGTCCGTGGAGGTGGGCAAGCTGGCCGACCTGGTGCTGTGGGAGCCCGCATTCTTCGGTGTGCGGCCGCACGCGGTGCTCAAAGGCGGCATGATCGCGTGGGCGGCGATGGGAGACGCCAACGCCTCTATTCCCACCCCCCAGCCCGTGCTGCCGCGCCCGATGTTCGGTGCGGCACCCGCAGCGGCGGCGTCGACATCGGTGCACTTCGTCGCGCCCCAGGCCATTGAGGACGGTCTGGCTGACCGGATCGCGGTCAACCGCGAACTCGTCGCGGTCAACAATGTGCGCGGCATCGGCAAAGCCCAGATGCCGCTCAACGACGCCCTGCCCGTTATCGAAGTGGACCCGGACACGTTCACGGTCCGTATCGACGGCGAGGTTTGGCAGGAACAACCCGCCGCCGAACTCCCGATGGCGCAGCGCTATTTCTTATTCTGACGGTCGGCGATGACCAACCTGACTGGTTTCTCGGCGTTGCTCGCCCTGTCGGACTCGCGGTTGCCGACCGGCGGCCATGTGCACTCCGGGGGCATCGAGGAGGCGGTGACCAGCGGTCTAGTGGTCGACTTGGCAACTTTGGCGGCCTACTTGCGGCGCCGAATCCGCACCCATGGCCTGGTGACGGCCTCGATCGCGGCCGCCGTGCACGGCGGCGCGTTGGACGCCGCGGCCGGCGGCAGCGGCGACACCGAAACCGACGCTCGCACACCAGCGCCGGCAGCCCGACAGGCCTCACGCGCCCAGGGGCGCGGATTGGTGCGGCTGGCCAGGAGGGTGTGGCCGCGCGAGGACTGGAACGCGCTGGGCGCAACCCCACATTTGGCGGTCGCCGGGGGTGCCGTCGGCGCCGCAAGCGGGCTGGCCCCCGAGCACACCGCACTGTGGATCGTGTACACGACCATGACGAGCTCGGCCACCGCCGCGCAGCGGCTGCTGGCCCTCGACCCCGGCGACGTTGCAGCGCAGACGTTCGAACTCGCGCAGCTCTGTGAACAAACCGCGGCCGAAGCCGCGAAGGATCTCGCCGACTTGTCCGATCCGTTGCTGGACGTTTTGGCCCAGCGTCACCTCGAACGCGATCGCCCCCTGTTCGCATCGTGATACTCGTCAACGAAGGAGCTCCACCGTGCCACCGCATTTCCTAGACGGCCAGCCGCACGACCACTCTGATCGGCCGCGTCGAGTGCGCCAGCCCGGCGAGCCGTTGCGGATCGGGGTCGGCGGGCCCGTGGGATCGGGTAAAACCGCTTTGGTGGCTGCACTGTGTCGGCAGCTGCGTGACCAGCTGTCGCTGGCGGTACTCACCAACGACATCTACACCACCGAGGATGCCGACTTCCTGCGACGCAACGCGGTCCTGCCCGACGACCGGATCGCCGCGGTCCAGACCGGTGGGTGTCCGCACACCGCGATCCGCGACGACATCACCGCCAACCTGGACGCAATTGACGACCTGATCGCCACGCACGACCACCTCGATCTCATCCTGGTCGAATCCGGGGGTGACAACCTGACGGCCACGTTCTCCTCGGGACTGGTCGATGTACAGATCTTCGTCATCGACGTCGCCGGTGGCGACAAGGTGCCCCGCAAGGGCGGTCCAGGCGTGACCTTCTCAGACCTGTTGGTGGTCAACAAGACCGATCTGGCGCCGATGGTCGGCGCCGACCTCGACGTGATGCGCCGCGATGCCAGGGCGGTCCGCGGGGATCGTCCCTGCGCGTTGATCTCACTGACCGAGGACCCGGCGGCCGGCCCTGTGTTGGAATGGGTCCGCGAGCAGCTGCGGGTCGCACAGGCGGTGTAGATGCGCTCCGATGTGGTCATCGTCGCCACGCCGAATCGCTCACCCCGGCTGGAGTGCACGGGCGGGATCGCGGTACGCCGGACCGAACGCGACACCGTGTACCTGGTGTCCTCGGCTGCGACACCGCTGGGCGGCGATTCCATCAATGTGCGGGTCGTGGTCGAGCCCGGTGCCCGGTTGACCGTCCGCACCGCTGCTGCGACGGTCTCACTGCCCGGGGCCAGCACCGTGGAATCACACGCAACCTGGACGCTCGACGTCGCCGGCGAACTCGATCTCGACCCCCAGCCGACGATCGTGGCAGCGACGTCGCGGCACTACTCGACGACTCGGCTGACCCTCGACCACGGGAGCAGCGTGCAACTCCGTGAACGCGTGCAGGTCGGCAGAACGGGCGAGCGCCAAGGCTTTTGGTCAGGGTTGCTGCACGCAGACCTCAGCGGGTCGCCACTGCTGCGTCACCGGGTCGAGCTGGGCACCCAATCCCTGGCCGACGACGCCATAGCCGCGCCCCGGGCATGTGTGAGCGAACTACACTTCCCGCGGTTCGAGCCCCGTTGCGACGTCAGCACCGACGGAGTGGCGCTGGCGCTGGCCGGCGGTGGATGCCTGACCACCTGGCAGGGGGACAGGCTCTGAGGACGACGGGCGCCGGCTGGCGACGCGTTAGCTCGCCGCCTTCTCGGTGTCTTTGACCGAGGCGGCGATGTCCTCGAGCTCCTCGATGCGCGTTCGTGCGTAGGCCTGCTGCTCAGTGATCGTCAGTTGGCCGCGCTTGGTCGACAAGAATGTCACCGTCCAGGACAGCAGCGTCACGATCTTGGTCTTGAATCCGACCAGGTACACCAGGTGCAACACCAGCCACGCCAGCCAGGCGATGAATCCGCCGAACTCGAGCTTGCCGATCTTGGCCACCGCGCTGAATCGCGACACCGTGGCCATCGAGCCCTTGTCGAAGTACTTGAACGGTTCCCGCTGCGCCGGGTCGGCGCCCTTGAGACCCGCCGCGATCGCCTTTGCCGCATACCTGCCGCCCTGCAGGGCGCCCTGTGCCATACCGGGTACTCCATCGACCGCCGCCATATCACCAACGACGAACACATTCGGATGGCCGGGAATGGACAAATCTGGCAGCACCTTGACGCGTCCGGCCCTGTCCAACTCCACACCGGACTGTTCGGCGAGGTCTCGGCCCAACGGGCTGGCCGACACCCCGGCCGACCAGACCTTGCACGAGGCCTCGATGCGGCGAATGGTTCCGTCCGGATCCTTGACCGTGATGCCGTTGCGGTCGACGTCGGTGACCATCGCGTTGAGTTGGATCTCGACGCCCATCTTCTCCAGACGGGCCTGTGCCTTCTTGCCGAGCTTCTCACCCATCGGGGGTAGCACCGCGGGTGCGGCGTCGAGCAGGATCACCCGCGCCTTGGTCGAATCGATATGCCGGAACGCGCCCCTGAGCGTGTGGTCGGCCAGTTCGGCGATCTGCCCGGCCATCTCGACGCCCGTCGGCCCGGCACCGACGACGACGAACGTCAACAGCTTCTCGCGGCGTGCCGGATCACTGGACCGTTCGGCTTGTTCGAAGGCGCCGAGGATGCGGCCCCGTAGCTCCAGAGCGTCGTCGATGGACTTCATGCCCGGCGCCCACTCGGCGAAATGGTCGTTGCCGAAGTAAGACTGACCGGCGCCGGCCGCCACGATCAGGCTGTCGAACGGCGTGACATAGGTGTGGCCGAGCAGTTCGGAGCGCACCGTCTTGGTTTCGAGGTCGATACCGGTCACGTCGCCGAGGAGCACCTGCGCGTTTTTCTGGTCGCGCAGAATGACCCGGGTGGGGGGAGCGATCTCGCCTTCGGAGATGATGCCCGTGGCGACCTGATACAGCAGCGGCTGAAACAGGTGGTGGGTGGTGCGGGCGATCATCTTGATGTCGACATCGGCCTTTTTGAGCTGCTGGGTCGCCGATAACCCGCCGAAACCCGAGCCGATGATGACGACCTTGTGCCGATCGGAAGCCGTGGCTCCGGGATGGCTCATTGCTTCTCCTCGCGGACGTTCCTCGTCGTGTACGGCCTCTAGGTTAGTGGTCGCTCTCTTGGCTAGCGCGGTGAGCTGGCCCACCGCACCAGCTGTTCACCCGGCGAGCAGCGGTGCCAGCGCTTCACCGAGTGCGGTGATGTGCCCCGGCTGGTAGCCAACGGTTTGGGTCGGGACGAACAGGACCACGCCGTCGATGCCGGCGTCGAGTACCTTCTCCTTGATCTGCTCGGCAATCTGTTCGGGAGAACCCGCGACCATGCGTTGTTTGAAGTCGTCGGGGATGAGGTCTGGGCTGATCCCTTCTCCGACGACGGCGCCGACCAGCATGCTGGTCTCGAGGGTGGCCGGATCGCGGTCGATGGCCTCACACCGTTGCTTGGCTACCTCCACCTTTCTGGCGAGTTCGTCAAACCCGGCGATCACATTGAGGTGATCGAAGTGCCGGGCGGCCAGCGGGATGGTTTTCTTCTCGCCGCTGCCACCGATCATCAGCGGAATGTGTTCGCGGAAGCGCGGGTTGGCCAGCGCGTCCTGGGTCCGATAGTACTTGCCGGTAAATGTCGGCCGCTCACCTTCGAGCATCGGCAGGATGATCTGCAGAGCCTCGCCGAGTTTGTCGAACCGTTCGGTGAAGGTTCCGAACTCGTAGCCGAGCTGGTCGTGTTCGAGCTCGAACCAGCCGGTCCCGATACCGAGGATCGCCCGCCCCTGACTGACCACGTCGAGCGTGGTGATGGCCTTGGCCAGCAGCGTCGGGTTCCGGTAGGTGTTGCCGGTCACCAGCGTGCCAAGTGCGACGTTCTCGGTGGCTGTCGCCAGCGCGCCCAGCGCCGTATAGGCCTCGAGCATCGGCTCGTCGGGACTGCCGATGCCGGGAAGCTGGTAGAAGTGATCCATCATGAAGACGGAGTCGAATCCCGCGGTATCGGCTTCTTTCGCCTGGGCGACGACAGTGGGGAACAGCTCGCCCACGCCGGTGCCGTAGGAGAAGTTATTGATCTGGAGCCCGAGTCGAATGGTCACGGGATCGACCTTACGCATCGCAGGTGGACGATCGTCGCCCGTTTCACCAGGCGCGAAGCCGGAATAACCGCATGGGTTTAGGCGTTCACAGCGCCCCCGCGACGTCAGCCGAAGTGGGCGAGCGCTCCGCGGCTTACATGCAGCGTCTGACCCGTGATGTGGCGCGCGGCCGGGGTCGTCAGGAACAGCGACAGTCGAGCGATCTCGGCACTCATCGACGGGGAGTCCGTGCCAAGTCCGTCGTATCCGGGTTCGACCCCGCGACCCGCGGCGACCGCGTTGACGGTGATGCCTCTGGCGCCGAAGTGATGGGCCTGTCCCGCGGCCCACTCCGAGACAGCCGCTTTCACCGCGGCGCTTGCGCTGCCTTCTTGTGCCACCTCGGCGATGGTGGTGATGATCGAACCGCCTGAGCGCAGGTGATCACCCAGGATCTGGGTGGTTAGCATCGCCGACACCACGTTGGAGTCAAACCGGTTGCGCCAGTCAGCGGCATGGTCGGCCAGGGTGTAGAGGCGCGGATCGCCGTTTCGGCCGGTGGGGGCTGGAACGTTGACGACCGTGTCGAGGTGGGCGGGAAAACGGGAGTGAACCGCTTCGAGGGATGCCGCGTCGGTGTTGTCCAGCACGATCGTGCGGGCGTCGGGAACATCGAGTTCCTTGGCGAGCACCCCGAGCTCTTCAGCTCGTGCTCCGGCGAGCACCACGCAGTGGCCGGTGTCGCAGAATTGTTGCGCGATCGTGCGGCCGAGATCGGTGTCGCACCCCGTGATCAACACATCCATCGGCGAACCTCCTGTCGTGTTCAGCGCTGAACCTCCAGCGAGCAGCGTCGATGTTACTGGACAGTAGCTAGGTAGCGAAATCCGGCGCGCGACGCGCTCGGAAGATGACCCTGGAATCGAGCGCCGTGCGTAACGATGCCGTGCGCACCTGCGATCAACCGATGAAACAGATGCCGAGTCTGCGCCTGCCGGCCGGCAGTATCCCGACACACTCCCCGCGCGACGCGCGGGGAGTTCTTCGCGTCAGCAACCTTTCAGGATAGCTGTAACTGGTGTTATTTCGCTTACAGCAATGTCTCAATTGTGCATAATTTGCACAACTCACACTTGCGCGCCAGGCGCAACAATGTAGTTTCGTCCCCATGGATCAGCCGGACGCGCATCGCCACCGACGCAGGGGTATCCCGAAGTCTCTCGGGCTCGCGGCGCTGGCGGGTGCCACCGTGACAGCGTTGATGCTGCCCGGAGTCGCCCAGGCCCAGCCCGCGCCTGAACCACCTCCTCCGCCGCCGGACACCGGAGTCGTCGACGTGCCACCGCCACCTCCGGCAGACCCCAACGCGCCACCGCCGCCACCAGCAGACCCCAACGCGCCACCGCCGCCGCCTCCGGGGGATGCCAATGCGCCGCTCGACCCGAACGCGCCTCCTCCACCGCCGCCCCCGGAGCCGGGCCGAGTCGACAACGCCGCGGGCGGGTTCAGCTACGTCGTGCCCGAAGGCTGGCAAGTGGCCAGGGCCACGCAGCTGTCCTACGGCCAGGCGCTACTGACCAGGATCGCCCCGGAGGGCGCCGAGCCACCCAACGACACCAGCGTGCTGCTGGGTCGGCTCGATTTGAAACTGTTCGCCGGCGCCGAGGAAGACAACACCAAGGCCGCTCAACGGCTCGCCTCGGACATGGGTGAGTTCTTCATGCCGTTCCCCGGTACCCGGATCAACCAGCAGACTGCGCCGCTGGATGCCGACGGAATGCCGGGTGTCGCCTCGTATTACGAAGTGAAGTTCACCGACACCAACAAGCCCGACGGCCAAATCTGGGCCGGCGTCGTCGGAACTCCCACCACGCCGGGTACGCCGCGTGGTCAGCGCGCCCCAGAGCGATGGTTCGTGGTGTGGCTGGGCACCGCGGACAATCCGATCCCGACCGATCAGGCGATCACCCTGGCCAACTCGATCAGGCCGTGGTCACCCCCGCCACCGCCACCACCACCGCCACCACCGGACCCGAACGCGCCGCCACCGCCGCCGGATCCCAACGCGCCGCCGCCGGATCCCAACGCGCCGCCACCGCCAGCGCCGCAGGCTCCCGTTGGGGTGCCGGTGCCCGTCGACCCGGCCACCGCCCCGGGGATGCTCCCACCGGCCTGATATGTAGGTAAGTTTGTCAATAGGCAGGGTGAGGCGCCGTCGGGAACTGTTGTCCCCGGCGGCGCCTCGTTGCTTCCTTGGTCCGTGTGGTGAGCGTGTCGTTTGGCGACGCGCGGTCAGACTGATATTCGCGGGTTGGCTACCGCAGGACGGTGTTTCGGCTGGATCGCATCCGCCTGTCTAAAGACGAGCGTCGGCCCCTACTTTTCTGGGGTCTGCTCATAGGCCGGTCGCGGGTCGATCCACGCGCTGCCACCACCGTGGTCAAGCAAGCAGCTCTGGTGGCGGTTAGTCGTCCATGACCGCCAGTGACCAGCACCAGCCGGCCAGTTCGCGGGCGACGGCGGTGTTGGCAACGGTGGAGCGCTTACGGCGGGTCAGAAAGCCCACCCACCGGTGGTGTAGGCGTCGGCTACCCTCGCCGCCACGGGCGCGGGCGGCGACGAGGGCGAGTTCCCATCGTGACCGCATCACGGGTCCGACCCGGTATCGGGGTCTGTGATGCCAAGCTGCCTCGATGAGCAGGCGGCGCACGTGGGTGTTGCCGGTTTTGGCGATCGGTCCCTGCACCCGTGTGGAACCTGACAAGTGTTCCGAGGGCACCAGTCCGACGAAGGATCCGATCGTGTTGCCGGTGAATCTGTTCCAGTCGCCGATCTCAACGGCCAGCGCGAACGCGGTCAAAGTGCTCACGCCACGAAGACACGACACGCTTCCTGGTTACAGCTCGGGATCGACACCGAGGTGACCTCGTCCAAGCGCAGCAACCGGGCCAAGTGCACGGCGTCGCGCGCATCGGTCTTGACCCGATCTCCGGCTGGTTTCTGCAGTTTCGACGGTGCGA
>CAZLTV010000049.1:20493-23408 GCA_964562545.1 uncultured Mycobacterium sp.
TCCTCGCCCGCTCGACAACGCTGACCAGCGTCGGCTTTGTGGGCTACGTCATCATCGGCGCGATCGCCGGCTGGATCGCGGGAAAGCTCGTCAAAGGATCTGGATCGGGCATCCTGATGAACATCGTGATCGGGGTTGTTGGCGCGCTGATCGGCGGCTTCCTGCTCAGCTTCTTCCTCGACACCGCCGGGGGTGGGTGGTGGTTCACCCTGTTCACCGCCGTCCTGGGCTCGGTGATCCTGTTGTGGCTTGTCGACTTGGTGCGGCACAAGTCATAACTGCCCGGTACCAGCCCCCGATACTGTGGGCGCGTGAGCAATGCCACGATGCAGGCCTGGCAAGTGCACAGACCCGGCCCGATTTCCTCGCACCCGTTGGTTCGCCAGACACTGCCCGTACCACGCCCAGCTCCCGATGAACTACTCGTCGCGGTCCGAGCATGCGGGGTGTGCCGCACCGACCTACATGTTGCCGAGGGTGATCTTGCTGTCCACAAACCCGACGTCATTCCCGGTCACGAGGTAGTCGCAGAGGTCATCGAGCTCGGCGCAGAAGTCGGATCGGCAGACGGGCCAACGGTGTCGGTGGGGGACCGGGTGGGCATCGCCTGGCTGCGGCACACCTGCGGGCACTGCCGCTACTGTCTGCGCGGACAAGAGAATCTGTGCCCCGAATCCCGGTACACCGGGTGGGACGCCGATGGCGGCTACGCCGAATTTGCGACGGTGCCCGCGGCTTTCGCCTTGCCACTGCCGGCCGGCTACAGCGACTCAGAACTGGCCCCGCTGCTGTGTGCGGGCATCATCGGCTATCGGGCGTTGCAGCGCGCCGCGCTACCCCCTGGCGGTCGCCTGGGGCTCTACGGGTTCGGCGGGAGCGCACATCTGACCGCGCAGGTGGCGCTGGCCCAAGGGGCCGAGGTCCACGTCATGACGCGCGGGGAGCAGGCGCGAGAGCTCGCACTGGCGCTGGGTGCCGCGTCCGCGCAGGGAGCGGCGGACCCGCCTCCGGTCGCGCTGGATGCGGCGATCCTGTTCGCCCCGGTGGGCGAGTTGGTACTACCGGCGATGGAAGCACTCGGCCGCGGCGGGACACTGTCGATCGCGGGCATCCACCTCACCGACATTCCGGCCCTGAACTACCAGCGACACCTCTTCCAAGAACGCCAGATCAGGTCCGTCACATCCAATACCCGCGCCGACGCGCACGCGTTCCTGGAGTTCGCCGCATCGCACAAAATGGAGGTCACGGCCCCGCAGTATCCGCTGGCCCGGGCCGACGATGCGCTCGCCGACCTCAGCGCCGGGCGGGTGTCCGGCGCGGCCGTGCTGACCGTCTAGGACAGGTGCCACACCAGGGCGGCAGCCAGTGCGCCCAGCCCGTTGAGCGACCAGTGCAAGGCGATGGGGGCGATCAGGCTGCCGCTGCGCCGGCGCAGCCAGGTGAACACGAACCCCGCGGCACCGGTGACCAGCACCGCGCCCACCACACCGGCGATCATCCCGAAGATGCCGCCGCCAAGGATCTTGGTGAACCCGACATTGCTGGCGGTCAAGCCCATCGAGGTGGCGATGTGCCACAACCCGAACAGCAGCGAGCCCGCCGCGGCCACCCCACGCCAGCCCCAGGCACGGTCCAGGGCGCCGTGCAGCACACCCCGGAAGGCCAGCTCTTCGGGAATCACGGTCTGCAACGGGATGATGATCATCGATGCGACCAGCGCACCCGAGAGGGTCGCGTAGTTGTTGTTCAAGAACATCGGCCGTGTCCAGGGCAGCAACACGCCCACCGCGATCACGGCGCCGACCAACGCGACCGCCGCCAAGGCGTACCCGGCTCCGGCCTTCCAGTGCTCACGACCCAGGCCCAGCTCTGACCAACCCAAGCCGCGGTGCCGGACCAGCAGAACCAGCCCGATTGCGGCGGCGGGCACCACGGCCACGTTGGCCCACGGGGTGGTGAAGTGTGCCAGCAAGTTGGTCAGCGCAAGCACTACCACCACCACGGCGACGTCGACGTAGATCCGGAAGTGGTGCAGCGCCGACAGCTGCGCCAGCAATGGATGATGCTCGCCCGATGCGGCGGCTGCGCTGACCTCAGACATAACCGTTCAAGGATACCGACTATCCAACGGTAACCCGTTGAGCAGTGGCCGACCTCACCGGCTATTCGTTGTCGCCGCCGGTATCCGAGGCGGCGTCACCGGCGTCGACGCCCAGCGATCGCGCCGCCGGCCATACCCAGTTCTTGACCTCCGGGATGTCATCGCCGTGACTGCGGGTGTACTCGCGGGCCGCGATGCGTTTATCCACCATCTGCTGACGCAGCGTGGCGCACCTCGAGCCCAGTGACGGCACGCGGTCGATGACATCCATCACCAGGTGGTATCGGTCCAGGTCATTGAGCATCACCATGTCGAACGGTGTGGTGGTGGTGCCTTCCTCCTTGTAGCCGCGCACATGCAGGTTGTGGTGGCCGGTGCGGCGATAGGTCAGCCGGTGGATCAGCCACGGGTAGCCGTGATAGGCAAAAATGATCGGCTTCTCGGCGGTGAAGATCATGTCGAACGCCTGGTCGGACAGTCCGTGCGGATGCTCGTTTTCGGCCTGCAACCGCATCAGGTCCACGACGTTGACGAACCGAACCTTCAGCTCCGGCAAATGGATGCGCAGCAGATCGACCGCTGCAAGCGCCTCGAGCGTCGGCACGTCCCCCGCAGCGGCGATGACGACGTCCGGATCGGTGCCCAGTTCCTCGGAACCCGCCCACTCCCAGATGCCCAGACCTCTGGTGCAGTGCGCGATGGCTTGCTCCATGGTCAGGAAATTGGGGTGCGGCTGCTTACCCGCGACGACGACGTTGACGTACTGGCGCGACCGCAGACAGTGGTCATAGGTCGACAGCAGCGTGTTGGC
>CAZLTV010000050.1:0-23347 GCA_964562545.1 uncultured Mycobacterium sp.
GCCCGGTGGTGCCGGTGGCCGCGACCGTTCGTGCGCTGCGCCATACGTCCTCCGACCGACAGTTCACCACGATTCCCTCCGGAACGCACGACAATTCTGACTGTGTTCGCTGGTCAGTCCGATGAACATCTCGTGACCGCTCCGATGCGGGCACGCTCGTTTCGGACTCGGCCACCCCAATGGCCCACAATGGACAGTGATGGACGCGCAGATGGATCCGGCCGGCAAGCAGGAGTCGTTCTACGAGGCGGTGGGTGGTCACGAGACCTTCCGCACGATTGTGAAACGGTTCTACGAACAGGTCCGCGAGGACGAGATCCTGCGCCCGCTGTATCCCGAGGATGACTTCGACGGCGCTGAGGAGCGCCTGCGCATGTTCCTCGAGCAGTACTGGGGCGGCCCGCGCACCTATTCGGAGCAGCGCGGACACCCGAGGCTACGGATGCGCCACACACCGTTTCGGATCGGCTTCCTCGAGCGGGACGCCTGGCTGCGGTGCATGCACACCGCGGTGGCCGAGATCGACTCCGAGACCCTCGACGAGCCGCACCGGCAGGAACTGCTCGCCTACCTGGAGATGGCCGCCCAGTCGATGGTCAACTCCCCGTTCTGAGCCGAGTCAGCGCAGCACAACCGCGGGATCTCCGCGACGGCGATACACACTGCCGAACCGCGCGTCGATCCGCAGCCAGGTGGGCGCCGTACGCACCCGGACCACCTCGTCGGCGCCCACGGATTCGGGCGCGAACTCATCGGAGCCACCGACCTGGGGCAGGAATCCCATCGCCGTGAGCGCGAAGACGCACCGCATCGGGATCCCGACACTGTCAGCGCCCGAGGAGACACCGACGACCTCCTGATCGAGCAGCGACGCGGGCGGGCCGTGCGCACTGGAATGTTCCCTGGCCAGGATGGTGCCGCGCTGAGCCAGTTCGAGCACGGCCCTAACCGGGACGTCGTCGAGGTGAACGAACCCGGTGTCCGGCGGCAGTACACCACGCCAGGCCGAATCCATCGCGAAACCGGGGTCGACGTACCCACCGGGGCCCGGCGTCGGCAGGGCGGCGGCGAGATGGTCGGCGCCGGCACTCAGGTCGGCAGGGCGCACCCGGCCCCTGACCACGCGACTGGCCAGCACGTCGAACCCGGTGGCGAACCAGGCAACGATCATCCCGCCGGGGCGTTCGCGCAGCCGCAGCACGGCAGCATCGTCAAGTCGCTGCGCGCGCTCGGCGAACGTCAGCAGATCTTGACGGTCGGTGGGCTCGTCGAGCCACACCCCCCGCTCCGCGTCGGTCATCGCATCCAGCGCCTGAGGTAGTCACGTTGCGCGTCGGTCAGCCGCTGCAGCCGCTGCTCCTGGATGTGGACGGCCGCCAGCTGGGTCTCGGCGATCACCGCAGGCTTGGAGTCGGCGGGCACGCCCACCGAGCGGACCTCATAGCCCACCGTGAAGTCGACCGCCCGAACTCGTTTGGACCACATCGTGACCTGCAACGGTGAGTCGACCAAGCGCAGCTGCCCTTTGTAGACAATGTTCACCTCGGCGATCAACAGCCCGATCGTGGCGATGTCCTCCCCGAAGGGCTCACGCAGGAACGGGATTCGGGCCTCTTCGAGGAGAGTGACCATCGTGGCGTGGTTGATGTGCTGGTACATGTCGATGTCGGACCACCGGACATGCACTGGGGCAAGGAAACCGGGTGGGGCACTCACGCGGTCGACCCGGTTCCGCTGGTCCTGGTCATGCTGCGGATCTGACGTGCCGCCACCGACAGGGTCGCCAAGTCGTGCTCACTTCCGTCGTAGAGTTCCGCCAGCGTCCGGCGGGCTCGGCTCACCCGCGAGCTGTTGGTCAGCTCCCACTCGGCGATCTTCTCCTCACCGGTTTCGTCGGGTTCGCCCACGGCCAGCACGTCGAAGCACAGTGCCCGCAGCGATCCGTAGATGTCGTCGCGAATCGCCAAGCGCGCCAAGGAATGCCAACGGTCCTCGCGGGACAGTCGGGACACCGCGGTCAGCAGCCCGTCGGTGCCCAGATGGTCCATCAGCGCGAAATAGGTGTCGGCAACTTCGGCGGGCTCACGGTCGATGATGTCGGCGATGTCGATGACGTCGAGCAGGCTGAATTGGTAGAGCGCGCTGGCCACTGCGTAGGCCAGGCCCCCGGACACACCCTGGGCACTGAACTCCCCCGACTCCTTGGTCACGATGGCCCTGTCGTCGCCCCGCAGCCATTCCGGCATCCGGGGCGTCAGCGCGGCGACTTTCTCGGCGAACCGATTGATCTCGGCGCCGACGGCCAACGGTTGCGGACGGAAGTTCAACAGCCAGCGCGTGGCCCGGTCGATGAGTCGACGCAGATCAAGGGTCATCCGGTCGGTCACCGCGACCGGCACGCCGGCCTCGCCGGCAGCGTTGATGTCCTGCCACAGCCGGTTCAGACCGAAGATCGCATCGGCGGCGACGAAGCTGCGTATCGCGTCCACCGGCGCCACCCCGACATCTTCGGTGACCCGGTAGGCATAGGTGATGCCCGACGAGTCGACGACGTCGTTGACCAGCATGGTGGCAACGATTTCCCGACGCAGTTGGTGCGACCTGATTTCGGGACCGAACCGGTCGCCCAAGGCGGTCGGGAAGTATGAGGGCAGCCGGGCCGCGAACACCTCCTGATCGGGCAGATCCGCGGCCATCAGGTCAGCCTTGAGCGCGAGCTTGACGTGGGCCATCAGGGTGGCCAGTTCCGGCGAGGTCAGCCCGATACCGGCTTCGGCACGGCGGACGATCTCCTTCTCCGAGGGCAACGCCTCGAGTTCACGGTTGAGCCCACGCTCAGCGACCAGCTCCTTGATCATGCGGGAGTGCACCGACAGCAGGCTGGCGGCGTTGGCCCGACTGGTGCCCATCAGGTCGTTCTGGCTTTCGTTGTCCGCCAACACGAGCCGGCCAACTTCGTCGGTCATCGACAACAACAGATCGGTCCGGTCGGCAGAGTCCACTTTGCCCGCGGTGACCAGCGAGTCAATCAGGATCTTGATGTTGACCTCGTGGTCGGAGCAGTCGACACCGGCGGAGTTGTCCAACGCGTCGGTGTTGATGCGTCCTCCGATCAGATCGAACTCGATCCGGCCCAATGAGGTGACGCCCAGGTTGCCGCCCTCCCCGATCACCTTTGCCTGCACCTGGTTGGCGTTTACCCGGACTGCGTCGTTGGCACGGTCGCCGACATCGGAGTCCGCCTCGGTCTCGGCTTTGACGTAGGTGCCGATCCCCCCGTTGAACAGCAGGTCGGCCGGCGCTCTGAGAATCGCTTTCATCAACGCAGGCGGCGTCAACTCCGACACGCTGTCATCGATGCCCAGTGCCGTGCGCGCTTCTGCCGAGACCGGGATCGACTTCTGCTGCCGGCTGTACACCCCGCCGCCCGCGCTGATCAGCGACCTGTCGTAGTCGTCCCAGCTGGAGCGGGGCAGGTCGAACAGCCGCTTACGTTCCTGCCACGACGACGCCGCATCGGGGTCCGGGTCGATGAAAATGTGCCGGTGGTCAAATGCGGCAAGCAGTCTGATGTGCCGGGACAGCAACATTCCGTTGCCGAACACGTCGCCGCTCATGTCGCCGATACCCACGACCGTGAAGTCCTCGGACTGAGTGTCGACGCCCATCTCCCGGAAATGCCGCTTGACCGACTCCCACGCACCTTTGGCGGTGATGCCCATGGCTTTGTGGTCGTAGCCCACCGATCCGCCGGAGGCGAATGCGTCACCCAGCCAGAAACCGTAGGAGATCGCGACTTCGTTGGCGATGTCGGAGAACGTCGCGGTGCCCTTGTCGGCCGCGACGACCAGGTAGGCGTCCTCACCGTCGCGGCGGATCACATCGGGCGGGGTGACGACCGCACCAGTGGCCTTGTCGACGTTGTCGGTGACGTCGAGCAGGCCGGCGATGAACAACCGATAGCAGGCCACACCCTCGTCTCGGGTGGCTTCCCGATCCACGCCGGGATCGCCGGTGCGGGCCGGGGGCCGCTTGACGACGAACCCGCCCTTGGCGCCGACGGGCACGATGACGGCGTTCTTGACAGCCTGCGCCTTGACCAGGCCGAGGATCTCGGTACGGAAGTCTTCGCGACGGTCCGACCAGCGCAGCCCACCGCGCGCGACGTATCCGAACCGGAGGTGCACGCCTTCGACCCGCGGTGAGTACACGAAGATTTCGAACTTCGGGCGGGGCAGCGGGAGTTCGTCGATGAGCTCGGGGCTGAGTTTGAACGACAACACGTTTCGGGCCCGCGCCGACTCGGGCCGTCCAACGAAGTAGTTTGTCCGCAAGGTGGCCTGGATCATCGAGGCGAACGCCCGTAGCACTCGGTCGGTGTCGAGGCTGACCAGCGCGTCTATGTCGGCGGACACAGCGGCCACGGCGGCCTGCGCGTCACGCCGATGCCCGCCGTCCTCGGCATGGTCGGCCGGACAGAACATCGCCTCGAACAGCGTGATCAGCGAGCGCGCGGTGGAGGCGTTCTCGTTGAGCACTTCGGCGATGTGCAGTTGGCTGTACGGGAACCCGGCCTGCTTGAGGTATTTGGCGTAGGCGCGTAGCACCGCGACCTGCTGCCAGTTCAGTTCGGCCCGCAGCACTAGCTCGTTGAAGCGGTCGATTTCGGCGTTGCCGTGCCAGATCGCGGTGACCGCGTCGGCGAAGCGCTGCGCGCTGGCTTCCCGCTGCGGGCCGGGCTCGGGCGCGGGGATGTCGGAGTGCGGCGAGACTTTGAACTGATAGATCCACACCTGCAGACCGTCGGGCCGGGTCACGGTGAACGGGCGCTCTTCGAGCACGACCACACCCATGGACTGCAGCATTGGCAGCAGTTGGCTCAAGGAAGCCGACTGCCCGCCGAGGTACCACATGAGGTGCGAGACGCCGGTCTCGTCGCTGTCGGAGAGCACCAGCTTGACGGTGTTCTCCTGGAGCTCTTCGATAATCGCGATGTCGGACAGCGCGTGCAGCGGGGTGATCGCCTGCTTGTAGACCTCGGGAAAGGCGCCGGCGTAGTGCTCTGCGGTGACCTGATCGATGGAGCCGGTCTTGACTGCACCTAGCAGGCGGTCGGCCCAGGTGCGCGCCGCTTCGGTGAGGAGATCCTGGATGCGCCCCTCGTTGGTTTCGGACACGTCGATGTCCTGAAGTCGCGAACCTTCGGGCAGCCGAACGGTGAAATGAACAACAGCCCAGGGAGATTCGCTGACCCGGGCGGCGTAGTCGATGCTGACCCCGCCCAGTTCGCGGACCAGGATATCTTGCATCTGCAGCCGCACCGCGGTGGTATAGCGGTCTCGCGGCAAATACACCAGGCAGGAGACGAAGTTCGCGAGCGGGTCGGCGCGCATGAACAGCAGGGTGCGCCGGCGAGAGCCGAGGTCGACGACGGCCATCGCCATGTCGAGCAGGTCGCGGGCACTCAGCGCGAACAGCTCGGCCCGCGGCACGGTCTGGATGATGTCGAGCAGCAGCTGCCCGGGGTGGCTGGGGTCGCGGTGGGCCATGGCCAGTGCGTCGTCGACGCGACGCGACACCAGTGGAATGTCGAGCACGTTGGCGTTCATCGCGGCCACGGTGAACAATCCGACGAACCGGTGTTCCACGGCCTCGGGACCGTCCTCGCCGGCCGGCCAGGGCTGCTCGCGTACGACGACGATCTGCGGGTAGGTGCCGTATCGCAGGAAGCTGGGCGTGGTGGCCTGTGCCAGCGCCAGCACCTCGCCCCCGAAGGTCAACTGGGGCAGCACGTCGTCGCGCCGACGCAGCACGCCGAGCCGACTTGCCGCGTCAACCGTCGCCGCGCCGTTGCGCACGGTGCAGCGCTGGTAGCCGACCAGCACGAAGTGTCCGTCGGCCAGCCAACGCAGCAGCGCGGCCACGTCCTTGCGGTCCGGACTCGGGAACCGCCGGCCGGTGTCGCTGTCGAGCTCGGCGGCCAGGGCGCGAAGCGCCGCGGTCATGTCGGTGGAGTCGATAGCGATCTGGCGGGCATCGGCCAGCGCGGCCGGCAACAGCCGTTCGGCTTCGTCGATGGCCCGCCGGTCGGCCGACGCGGAGAGCTCGACGTGCACCCAGGTCTCGTCGACGCCGTCGGTGAAGCCGACCTGCGACGCCGGGGCGATGTCGAGCAGCTCGCCATCGGCGCCGCGGCGCACGCGGAAAACCGGGTTCATGATCGCGGTGTAGGCGACCCCAAGGCGGTGCAGCAGCACCGTCACCGAGTCCATGAGCAGCGTCGCGTTGTCGGTGACGATCTGCAGTGCCGGCCCGAACCCCCCGGGGTCGTCGGGAGGATAGACCGCGACGCGGGTGGTCCCCGGTGGCCTTTGCCGACCGAGCCGGTACTGCGCTTCGACGAGTGCAGGGTCCGGCACCCCGTCGCCGGCTGGCCGACCCATCGGGCCGGTGACCGCGGCTTCGGCCCCGGGGGCCCCGCCGTGCGGTCCCCGGTAGGTTTCGAGGTAGGCCGGTATCAGCCGCTCGATGACCTCAGAGGTCACATCGCGGTCGACTTGCCCCCCGATCGCGCCTGGATTCAACGACATTCGCCGCTCCTGACTCACACGTGCGCACTCTGCCCTCATTGGCGGAGTCCGCTGCGGACCGCTGTTGCGCGGTCCGCACGACGAGACTAGCCCCGCGTGAGCTTACGGTGGGTCACCCGGTGCGGACGGGCCGCTTCGGCTCCGAGCCGCTCGATCTTGTTTTCCTCGTAGGCCGCGAAGTTGCCCTCGAACCAGAACCATTTGGCCTCGTTGTCCGAATCGCCTTCCCACGCCAGGATGTGGGTACAGGTGCGATCCAGGAACCAGCGGTCGTGGCTGATCACCACGGCGCAGCCCGGGAAGTTCTCCAGCGCGTTCTCCAGCGAGCTCAGCGTCTCGACGTCGAGGTCGTTGGTCGGTTCGTCGAGCAGGATCAGATTGCCGCCCTCCTTGAGGGTCAGCGCGAGGTTGAGCCGGTTACGCTCACCACCGGACAGCACTCCGGCCGGTTTCTGCTGATCCGGGCCCTTGAACCCGAACGCGGACACGTAGGCGCGCGACGGGATCTCGTTTTGGCCGACCTCGATGTAGTCCAGCCCGTCGGAAACGACCTGCCAGACCGTTTTGCTTGGGTCGATTCCCGCACGGCTTTGGTCGACGTAGCTCAACTTCACGGTCTCGCCGATCTTGACCGTGCCGCTGTCGGGCTGCTCGAGCCCCACGATGGTCTTGAACAGCGTCGTCTTGCCGACGCCGTTGGGGCCGATTACTCCGACGATGCCGTTGCGCGGCAACGTGAACGACAAATCCTTGATCAGCTGCCGTCCGTCGAATCCCTTGTCGAGGTGTTCGACCTCGACCACGACGCTGCCCAGCCGTGGACCGGTCGGGATCTGAATCTCCTCGAAGTCGAGCTTGCGGGTCTTCTCCGCCTCGGCGGCCATCTCCTCGTAGCGCTGCAGGCGGGCCTTGCTCTTGGCCTGGCGCGCCTTGGCCCCCGAGCGCACCCACTCCAACTCGTCCTTGAGCCGCTTCTGCAGCTTGGCGTCCTTGCGCCCCTGTACCGCGATGCGCTCGGCCTTCTTCTCCAGGTAGGTGGAGTAGTTGCCCTCATACGGATAGGCGCGGCCGCGGTCGAGCTCGAGAATCCACTCGGCGACGTTGTCGAGGAAGTAACGGTCGTGGGTGACCGCGAGGATGGCGCCCTTGTAGTCGGCCAGGTGCTGCTCGAGCCAGAGCACGCTCTCGGCGTCGAGATGGTTGGTCGGCTCGTCGAGCAGCAGCAGGTCGGGCTTGGACAGCAGGAGTTTGCACAGCGCCACGCGACGCTTCTCACCGCCGGACAGGTTGGTAACCGGCGCGTCGGGCGGGGGGCAGCGCAACGCGTCCATCGCCTGTTCGAGCTGCGAATCGATGTCCCAGGCGTCGGCGGCGTCGAGCTCCTCCTGGAGCTTGCCCATCTCCTCCATCAGCTCGTCGGTGTAGTCGGTCGCCATCAACTCGGCGACCTCGTTGTATCGGTTGAGCTTGGCCTTGACCGCCACGCCTTCCTCAACGTTCTCGCGCACCGTTTTGGTCTCGTCGAGCGGGGGCTCCTGCTGCAGGATGCCGACCGTCGCTCCGGGCTGCAGGAACGCGTCGCCGTTGTTGGGCTGGTCCAGTCCGGCCATGATCCGCAAGACGCTCGACTTACCGGCCCCGTTGGGTCCGACGACGCCGATCTTCGCGCCCGGAAGGAAGTTCAGCGTGACGTCGTCAAGGATGACCTTGTCGCCGTGCGCCTTGCGGACCTTCCGCATCGTGTAGATGAATTCGGCCATTGCCTGTGATGTCGCCTTTCTCGATCCCGCCGTCGCGCTGCGGGATCATCTCGGACCTGCGCGGTACTCGGGCCCCATCCTAGGCGTGGTCGCAATGGCGCTCTCCAGCGCTCCGGGGCGCTAGGCAGTCAGCGGCAGCTCCTTGCCCTCACGCGCCTCGTCAGCGCGCCCGTCACCCACGTCGCCCGCACCGGCATCCGGATCAGCGATGTCGGATGCGGCCGGTTCGGGGGCCGCGTCCTCGGCGGCGGGTTCAGGATGGCGGCGTTTGTCGATGCGCGCGATGCAGCGGGCCACATCGGGCCCCACCGAGGTTGCCCGTATCTCCAGCGAGGACCGCCGATTCCCGTCGCGATCCTCGTATTCGCTGGTGTAGACGTATCCAACAACGATCACCGCGTCGCCCTTCCCGAGGCCTGCGCCGACGCCGGTCACCAGGCGTCCCCAGCAGTTGACCGTCGCATACAGCGAGTTGCCCGGTTCCCAGGAGCCGTCCGCGGCACGCCTGCGCGAGTTGCTGGCCACCCGGAACTTGATGAGTTCCTGGTTACCGACCCAGCGACGATCGGGGTTGGTGGCGATGGTGCCCACGACGGTGATGGGGGTTTCGAACATGATGGTTCCCTCTCATTCCTCGGCTGCGGGTCAGACACGGCGCCGGACCCGTTGTTCACACCGTCATTGACCGTCAAACCTCCGACACGCAGCCGACCGCGCTCGCCGCCGCAGGCGGGTCCTGTGGATGAATCACGCATTGGGGATGGCCTGCGCATAGGTTGAGCGGCATGACGATGCGCCACGACCGCGGTGCGGACGGACTGTTGTCAGGCGCACAAGTCGCGGTGGCGGGTATCGACGAAGCCTCGACCTGTGCGCTGCGCAGCGCCGGCGCGCGCATTGTCGAACCGGCGACAGCCGAAGTGTTCGTCTCGTCGGGGAGCCGCCCCGCCCCGGGACTCGTCACGATCGCCGCGACCACCACCGCGCTCGGCACCCCGTTGACCGTGTCCGCTTCCGATCTCGACCGGGCCAACCGGACCCTGACGGTATTGGCCGGGAGCGCCGGTGACCGGGGCTGGCCAGCCGACGTGCGGCTGGCCGCCCCGCCGCAGCCGAAGCTGGCGCTGGCGCACCCGGTCGCGGCAAGCACCCGCGATGCTCTGGCACTGACAGGGCTGCAGGCTGTCGAAGTCGGTGTCGGTGTTGGTGTTGGTGTCGATCCGACCCACACGGTGCCCGACGGGTTCGATGCACTCGTCGTCACCGGCCGGCTCCCTGTGGCTGCGCCCGGGTGCGCGGTCACCGTCGAGGCCGGTCCGGGTGGCCCAGCGCTCACCGTTCTGGCACGAGCGTTCGAGGACGCCATCGCACTCGACCTCGCCCTGGCGCTCACCGACAGCCCGTGGATCGAACGGGCCTGGCCGCTGGCCGGCGCCCGGCCTGAGGAACTGGTGGTGTTCGGTGCGCACCTACGCGGCGGGTCGCTCACCCATCAGCTCACCGACCTCGGGGCCCGTTGGGCGGGAGAAATCACCACCGCACCCCGCTACCGCATGAGCGTGTTGCCGACGGCCCCGGCCAAGCCGGCGGTTACCCGCGTTCGAGACGACGAGCCCGGTGCGGCGCTGTACGGACAGCGCTGGGTGATGTCGGCGGCAGCGCTGGGCCGCTTCCTGGCCGCACTTCCGCCGCCGATGCAATTGGGCAAGGTCGAGTTCGACGACGGCTCCTGGCGTACCGCATTCGGATGTGACGGGGCCGCGGCGACCGGGCCGGACATCAGCGTCTGCGGGAGCTGGCCAGCCGCCGTCCAGCAGGGCATGGTGACCGAAGACGTGGCTGGTACGGGTCGGCCTTAGCGTCAACTACCACCCCGCGGTCGGGACGATAAACGATCTGCTGCATCGGCGCCGCCAGGCCGACCCGTGCCCGCCACACTATCAGAAAACTGAATATGTGAACACTTAGACAGATGAAAGTCTCGTCATTCTCCCGCCCGATCACGCCGGGCCAGCTCCGCCAGCAACGCGTTGTAGGCAGCCAGATCCGCATCCTCGTCACGCTCGGCAGCACGGTCCAGGCGCGTGGCGGTGCGCTGGTCACTGCGGCGCCACTGCACGAACAACGCGATCAGCACAATCACCAACGGCACCTCACCGGCGGCCCACGCGATGCCGCCGCCGAGCTTCTGATCGGCCAGCAGATCGGTATGCCAGTCCAGCTTCAGCGATCGGTAGAAGTCCTCACCCAGCACCGTCGAACTACCCATGAGCACGACACCGAAGAACGCATGCAGCGGCAACGACGCAAACACCACGGCCAGCTTGGCCAGCGGAGGAATGGGTCGCGGAGTCGGATCGACACCGATAACCACCCAGTAGAACAGGTATCCGCTGAGCAGGAAGTGCAGGTTCATCGCCAGATGCGCGCCGTGACTGTCGACCGCGCCATCGAAGATGCCGCTGAAGTACAGGCCGTAGAACCCGACGACGAACAACGCCGTCGCCACGAACGGGTTGGTCAGGATGCGTGAAACCCGCGAGTGCAGAGCGGCCAACAACCATTCCCGCGGCCCGGGCGGCTCCGCACGCCCCGCGGCGGGCAACGCCCGCAGCGCCAGGGTCACCGGCGCTCCCAACACCAGCAGGATCGGCGCCAGCATCGACAGCAGCATGTGCGCCGCCATGTGCACGCTGAACATCGCCGGCATATAGCGCCCGATGCCCGACGAGGTCGCCACCAGCAGTACCAGGCAGCCGAGCAGCCAGGCCACCGTGCGACCCACCGGCCACCGGTCACCGCGTCGGCGCAGCCTACGCACCCCGGCGAGGTAGACGACCGCGACGATGATCGAGGCGGTGCCGAACAACAGGTCGAAGCGCCAATCGAACAGCACCCGGGCCACCGTGAGCGGCCCCGCAAGGTCATAACCGATCTCCACGGCGAGGATCGACGGATCCAGATCCGCCGGAGGCGGCGGAGGAGTACGCCCCAGCGCGACGGCAATTCCGAACGTCACACCGAAGATGACCGCCTCAACCAGGGCCAACCGCAACAGCGGGCCCCGGGCGACTGGACTGTCCCGCAACGCCACCAGCCCACGCCGGCGCTGACACCAACCCAACCATCCCAATGCGACCAGCGCGGCCACCTTGGCCAGCACCAACCAGCCGTACCTACTGCTCAGCAGATCGTGCGGGGCGATCCTGGTCAGTGCGTTGACCAACCCGCTGAACGCCATCGCCACGAAGCACCACAAAGCCACCGCCGAGAAACGCCGCGCCGCCAACTCGGTGTGACCGCCGCCGCGCAGGGCGTGCGCCAGCAGGGCCAGCAGACCACCCGCCCACAGCGCGCCGGCCATCAAATGGATCAGCAGGCTGTTCGTGGCGAGGTCGTGCGCTCCGCCCGCGGACGAATGACCGGTCAACGCCAGGGGTATCAGCGTGACCAGCGACCCGGCCGCCAGCACCGGCGTCCAGGACCACCGCAGCACCGGGATGCTCACCAATGTCACGACGACGGCGAACAAGGCCGTCCAGCGCCACGCCCCGGCCACCTCGACGAGGCCGGCAACCGACCAAATCTCCAGTACGTTCAGATGCTCGGTCAGTGGCTGGCCGCTGACATCGGAGACCGTCAGCGCCACCATCAACATCGCGCAGACCGCCCACACACCCGAAGCGATCGTCGCCATGCGCAGCGCGCGGTAACCGTCGGCGTCGAGCACCTGGTTGCGCTGCGGCGGCACCATGAACGCGGCAAACGTGAACGAGCCCACCGCGGTGACCGCAGCGATCTCACCTGCCGCCCGGATGAAGGGAAGACCGTAGCTGGTGACCGGCCCCGCGTCGGGCAGCCCCGTCGCGGTCAGCGCGTCGGCCAGCGACAGTGCCGACAACACCGCCGCGGTGACCCCGGCCAGCAGCCCGACCCCGCACAGCACCGGCCATGCGGCCGACCTGAGCGCCCCGTCGGCGGCCCGGCGACTTACTGAGGTCATCGGGTCAGCGTATGGCTAGACCGCGCCGTCGCCGTCACAGCGTCTGGTTGCGCAACTCTCGGTTGCTGCGCTCGCGGGCGATGAACTGCTCGCGAGCGAAGGAGTCGACCTTGTCCATGTCGGTCAGGATGCCGCGCAACTCATCGCGGAAGGCCTTGCGGCGCGCAATCAAATCCGGCGCAGGGACGAACAGATTCTGATCGGCGGCGACTTGGCGGGCGGTGGCGAACAGCAGCGCCGACACCGACTCGGCGGAGCGGACGATGGTCTGGGCGACATATTGCTGCCCCACCGCCAACGCCTTGGCGATCAGGTCCGTCTCCGAGATGTCGGCCGGTGCGTCGACAAGAACATCGGCGACAATCCAGTAAGCCTCGAAGAACGGGCGCAGCAGCGGCCCGGCGATCGCCGGGACCTTGACGCGCAGTATCGCCTCAATGCGCTCCCCTCCGGCGTCGACGTCGTCTTCCCAGGTCGAGCCCTCGTGTTCTGCTCCCGTACGAGGGAGCCAGGCCATCTCCTCGGCGATGTGTCCGCGAAAGGCCGCCGAGTCCGCGAAGTAGAACTCGAACTTCAGCAAGTCGCGCAGGCGCGTCACCTGCGCCCAGAAGGCGGCAAGCCGATCGGTGCGCGCCCGCGAGGCGTGCGCCAAGGACAGTTCGACCAGCGAGGTCTCCAGGAAGGCGTCGATCAGCGAGTTGCGATAGAACGCAGCTTCGAGCTCGTCCTGTGGGGCAATCTGCCAGACAGGCTGGCGGCCGCCATCAATGCGGGTGACCGGATGACCATTGGACAACGCGTCCACCGCGGCCCGCACACCGTCGAGGGTGCGCAGCCGCAGCGCACTGTTGGTCATGGGGGTCTGTTTGCGTTCGAGGTAATCCAGTGAGTCCTGCAAGGTGTGGTGCAGTTGGTCGAGGGTCAGCGCGACCCCGCGGGTCGACAACAGCAGCGCAGACACCAGCGCGGTGGCGTTGATCGGGGTGACCTGCAGAATGCGCCACGCCACCTGGAACGCCATCTTTTGCAGCGCAAGCCGTTTGGCGTCGTCGTCGTGCGCCATCGGGCCATGCGGCTCGCCAAGGTACTCACGCATCGAAACGGCCTCGGGGAAGCGCACATAGATCTTGCCGTAGTTGCGTTCGCCCTGAGCCCTGATGTAGTTGACCAACCACGTCAACCCTTCGGGGGTCTTCTCACCGCCGCGGGCGTAGGAGGCGTACTCGGCGGTCTCGTGCAACTGGTCGAAGCTGATGGAAACCGGCTGCAGCAGGATGTCGTCGCTGCGGCCGTCGAGATAGGCGTCGGCAACGTAGGCGAGCAGACCGAGCTTGGGCGGCAACATCTTTCCGGTACGCGAGCGGGTCCCCTCGATCGCCCAGGATAGGTTGAACCGCTTTTCCACGATGTAGCCGACGAACTGGCGCAACACGTACTTGTACAGCGGGTCATCGAGTTTCCGGCGCAGGAAGATCACACCGGAACGACGCATGAGCGGACCCATGAAGCCGAACGAGAGGTTGATTCCTGCGAAGGTGTGCACCGGCGGAAGCCGGTTCTCCTGCATAGCCACCGGCACGATGGCGCCGTCGAGATAGGAGCGGTGAGAAAACAACAGCACCGCCGGGTGCGATGCCAGCGCGTGTCGCATCGCTTCGACCTCGGTGCGGTCGTAGTCGATGTTGGGATCGAACCCCCGGCTAAAGATCGCCCGGCCCAGCGCGGGGATCAGGTCGACGGAGAACCTGCTCCAACCGGTTCCGAGTTCGTCGAGCATTTCGCCGGCCTTCTCGACGGTGGCGCCCGGGATCTTCTCCAGACCCTCACGGAACCGCGTCGAGGCCAGCACTTCCGGTTTGATCAGCCGCGGCGACTTGTACTCCGGACCGAGCAGCCGCAGTTCCACCCGATCGATCGCCAGGATCGCCCGCCTGATCACGAATCGCGCAAATTCCCGGGGATTTTCGGCGACTGTCGTGTCATTCCACAGTTGGCGCAGCTCGGAGACCTTCGCCGGTTCACCGGCCACCACCCGGGCCCGCGACGGATCTCGTTTGAGGATTCGGTGCTGCAGCAGCTTCGGCGGACGATAGACATCCCGGCCGGACACCACGGCCACCACCTTGGACCGAGTCGGCAGGCCACCGGGAACCCAGAAGACACGCACCGGCACCACCGAACGATCTTCGTCGGCATCGAGAAGCTCCACCAGCTGCGCGAGGACGCCCGGCGGCGGATCGTCATGGGTGGGTAGCTTGAGCACCTCGATTTTGGACTCGGGCCGCCGCCGCCGTTGGTCGCGCAGCCAGTGGGTGAGCAAGCCTTCTTCGGCCGGTGAGGACACCGACGCGAGGACGAGCGTGTCGCCGATGGCCGAGAAGGCGGCGATGTCGTCGGCACGGATCTTCATGGCCGGCCCTCGGCGTCAGTCTGCTTGGCTGGCGCTTTCTTGGCTGGCACTTTCTTGGGCGGCGCTTTCTTGGGCGGCGCTTTCTCGGGCGGCGCTTTCTCGGGCGGCGCTTTCTTGGGCGGCGCCTTTGTCTCCGCGGTTTCCTTGGCTGGTGTCTTGTCGGCGTTGCGTTGGTAAAGCTGCGGCAGTGGAACTTCGTCGGTCGGCCAGTTCTTGAGTGTGTCCAGATAGAGCTGCCGAACCTCGGCGATACGTTCGTTCAGATTGTCGTGGGTCCAGTCGTCGACCGGAATCGGCGGGTAGACAACGATATCCACGGTTCCCGAGTTGAATGTGCTCGAGTCACGCGCCGCAATCACTTCCGCGTTGCGGATAACGATCGGCACAACGGGAATCCCCACCGACATCGCGATCCGGAACGGACCCTTCTTGAACGGCCCCACTTCGGTGGTGTCCAGTCGCGTACCTTCGGGAGCGATCAGAATCGACAGTCCCTTGCGGGCGAGTTCCTCGACCTTCTTCAACCCTTCGACGGCCTTCTGCGAATCGTCGCGGTCGATGAACGCGGCGTCGAGAATCTTGCCCATCGTGCCGACGACCGGATCGCTTTCGAGTTCCTTCTTGCCCACCGACGTGAAGTTGTCATTTACCAACCGCCCGGCGATCAGCGGGTCAGCCTGGTTGCGGTGGTTGAAGATGAACACCGCGGGCCGCTGCGCTGTCAGGTTTTCCCGGCCCAGAACCCGTAAGTTGATCCCGACGGTGTTGAGCAGCGTGCGGCCGAACACCGAGGTGAAGAAGTTCACCCCGGTGCGCTTATTGCGGGTGAGCAGGCCCACCCCCAGCGCACCGGCGGCCACGGGCACCATCGTCGCGATACCGGCGACGGTGCGCAGCTGCGAGATCGGGCTGGCTCCGCTGCGGCTGCTGAACCGCAGCACTGGCCAGCCCCGCTTGGCGGCCACGGCCGCAAGCTTGCCTTCGGGGTTGGTCGGTCGCGGATTGCCGACCAGATACATCAGCGCGACGTCTTCATCGCCGTCGGCGTAGAAGTAGCTCTTCGACAGATCTACTCCGTTGGCGGAGGCGAATTCCTGGACCGCCCTGGCCTTTCCGGGGCCCCAGATGACAGGTCGCTGCACCTCCCCGGTGATCAGGCCGTGCTCGTCGGTCTCGAATCTGTTGCTCAGCACGTTGCCGATGCCCAGGAACCGCGCCACCGGCTCCACCTGCACCGTCAACGCCGACGAACTGAGCACCACGGTGTGTCCGCGGGCCATGTGCGCACGCACGATCTCGCGCATCTCGGGATAAATCCTGCCGACGATCTTCTGCACGAAAAGCCGCTCGGCGAGCTCGTCGATGTCGGCCAAAGAATTCCCGCGCAGCATCCGGGCGCCCTTGCCGATCAGGTCTTCGAACTCCGAGCGGCCCAGCTGATGATTCAGGCCGGCCTGCACCATGCCGATGAACTCGCCGACCGACATCTGCCCACGCCGCAGTCGGTCTTGAGTCATCACGACACCGGTGAACCCGGCCACCAACGTGCCGTCGAGGTCGAAAAAGGCGCCCACCTCGGGGCCCTCGGGGCTGGCCTCGACCTCGGCGACCGATCCGGGGAGGCGCATCTGCGGGCTGCCGGTGGTCCCGACCGTCGGCTCGGAGATCGGCTCCGGCGTCGAATCGGAGGTCGAATCGGAGGTCGGCTCGAAGGTCACTGTGGGCCACTCCCCTCGGAGAACAACAGCGAAAGGTCCTCGGCGAAGGTCGCCGGTGCGGCCCGGCCGTCCCCGCCGAGGGCGAGGACTTCGTCGAAGCCTGCCAGTAGACACTGCGCGAACAGGGCCGGGTCGCTGATCGCGGCACGGTCGTATCTGGCGGTGATCGTGCAGTAGCCCGACCGCGACACCAACACCACCATCATCGCCACCCCGGGCAGCGGGCCCAGACCGTACTGGCGCAGCACCTTGGCGCCGCCGATGAAGGTGTCACCGGCGTAGACCGGCACGTTGCTGGCCTGAACGTCGGAGTTGACGATCGAGCCGGCCATGGATTCCAGCACAGAGTCGGGCAGCAGGCTCACGACCGGCGCGATGGCGCCGACGATGTCCAGCGCGCGCTCGTCGCGCTTGCTGGTCATCTGCGATCTGATGTCCTTGATGCGCACTTCGGGATCCGTCAGGCCGATCGGCGCGGCCAGATTCACCCCGACGAAACGGTTACCGCCGCCGGGATCCGCCTCGGCGCGTAAGTTGACCGGCACCGCCATCGGCAATGTGTCGACCGGAACCCCCTTGGCCTGGTGATAGAACCGCAACGCACCGCACAGGCCGGCCAAGTAGGCGTCGTTGATCGATCCTCCTGCAGCCTTTGCGGCCCGGTGCAGCGCGGCGAACTCGATGTCGATCGCCTCGCTGCGCGAGGACAGACTTCGCCTGCGCAGCAGCGGCGAAGGATCGGCCGCCGGGCCCACCACGCGCGCGCCCGACATGGCGTAGTCGATGACGCTGCCCAGCCGACTCACCGGATCACGCACCACGTGTCCGATGGCATGGACAGCGCCGACGACCGCTTCACGCACTCCGCCGACGAGGGTTCCGGGCAGCCGGTTCAGACCCTGGCGCATGAGGTCGTTGGGTGACAGGTCGGCCGGGATGGGCAACGGTGGCGTTTCCCGAGGGGGCGGGTCACGCTCAAGGTCGTAGAGGTGAGCGAACATCTCTACTCCCCCGACTCCGTCGGTGATGGCGTGGCTGAGGTGGACCATCAAGGCGGCCTGCCCGTTGGTCACCCCTTCGATCAGTGTGGCGGTCCACAGCGGGCGAGAGATGTCCAGCGGCGACTGGGCGGCGACCTCGGCCAGATCGAACACCTGCCGGATGGTGCCGGGCTCGGGGACACGCACCCGACGCAGGTGAAAGTCGAGATTGAAGTCAGGGTCGACAACCCAGCGCGGCGCGGCCGTCGGCAGTGTGGGTGTCACGACCTTCTGCCGTAGCCGAAGCACATTGCGTGAGGCGTGCTCGAAGCGGGTCCGGAACTGTTCCCAGTCCGGGGAGGTGTCGAGGAGCTCCACGGTCATCACACCCGAGCGGGTCCGCGGGTTGGCCTCACCGCGGTGCAGGATCTGGTCGAGCGGGCTGAGTTCCTCCGGGAGTCCGGCCGCATCCAAGCCCGGCGCGTTGCTCATGGCAACCACGCTAGTCGGCGAGCCCACGGTGCGGAGTAGCTTTGCTGACCGTCTAGCTCCGGCAGTCCCATCGACGCGGCAAGTTAGACTCCTCGGCGTTGCCCCCGTAGCTCAGCGGATAGAGCAACCGCCTTCTAAGCGGTCGGTCGCAGGTTCGATCCCTGCCGGGGGCGCCACACTGCCGGCGGCGCCACTGCGGTGGTTTAGGTCGGGTGATGCCTGACTTTTCGGCTTCGGGTGATGCTTGACGGTTCCGGGAAGCAGGTTTTTTCCGAGCGTCGCAGTCCGCCCACAACCTGCAAGACCTGAGCCCCTACGCCTCAGCCTCCGTGCCGAATTGGTCGATGAGCGGGCACCTTTCGCGTACGTGAGGTGCCGCCCGACGAACACGCGGCTCAGCGCGCGGGTTGACCGTCCCGCAATGCCCTGGCCACCGTGGGCGCCAACGGCAGGCGCGGGATGAGGGTGGCCTGGACCGCATGGTAGAGGTCGGGTTTCCCTGGCCAGACCGTGGCCGCGGGCCTGTTGTCGGCGTCGAGTTCGTGGATCCACGACCCGCGCCGACGGTCGATCAGGTGGCGTTCGGCGTAGTCCCACCAGGTCGCGTACCAGTCGGCGAACCGCCGGTCTCCGGTGCGTGCATGAAGCGCTGCGGCACAGTTGATCGCCTCGATGATCACCCAGTGCATACGCGCCCGCACGACAGGCGCGCCGTCCCAGTCGGTGGTGTAGACGAACCCGTCGGCCCCGTCTGCAGCCCATCCGTCCGCAACCGCACGGTCGAACAACCGGATCGCCGCCGCGACGAGGACGGGGTCCGGATTCGTGGCCGCCTCGGCGTGCAGGATCAGTCTTGCCCATTCCATCCCGTGTCCGGGAGTGGCCCCGAAGGGTTTGAACTGGTCGCCGGGGCGGTCCCGGTTGAGTTCCAGGTCTGGCTGCCAATCCTTGCTGTAGTGCTCGGGGATCCGGTCGGCGTGTGACCGCGAGATGTCGACGACAAACCGCACAGCGGCAAGTGCTCTGGCGCGCCAGCTGACTGCGGTATCGGCGGGCAGTGCATCGGCGACCGCGAGCATCGCCTCGACCGTGTGCATGGCCGCGTTCGCGCCCCGGTAGTCCTGCTCCCGGGTGAACCCCACGTCCCAGGAGTCCACGGGCAGGCCGGCCGGCTCGTCCCAGAACCGCGCCAAGAACACCTCGGTGGCCTCGTCGAGCAACGACCGCGCCCCCGGGCGCTCGGCGAGCGTCGCGCTGGCGGCCGCCAGCATCACGAACGCGTGGTCATAGCAGGTCTTGCCGGTCGCCACATCGGGCAGGTCCACGATATTCAACGCATGGAACCAGCCACCGTGCTTGCGGTCGCGCAGGCGCCCGGACAGGCCGGCCAGCGCCGCGTCGGCGATCGGGCCGCTGCCCGGGATGCCCAGCAGGGTGCCGAGGCTGTACACGTGCGCCATTCTGGCGGTGATCCAGGTCTGCACCCCGAATCGACGATCGGGCACACCGACGTCGTCCAGGTAAGCCGCGCCACCGGCCGGCAAACCCGCCAGCCGGCCGAATCCCAGCAGGCGGTCACACTCGGTGTCGAGCCACCGCCAGTGACCAGGATGCCCGAGCCAGCTGCCCTGTTCGCACATTCTCAGTCGACCTCCCCCTTGGGCGCGCGGTGCGGCTAGTTCGCTCGCGCACCCCCGATGCGGCGGTGACGGCGCGACCACGAACTTGGTACGGGTTCGACACAGCCGCAGGTGACGCCGTATTCGATATCGCAATCGAGCATCACCGTTTGGTAGGGGCGGCCGGGTTCGTTGTCCCGCTCGGTCAGCAGTTGCAGCGCACGGGCGGCCATGGTCGGTACCGGCAGTACGGCTTGAGTCGGCGCCAGCCCGGGTGCCGACGTGTCGCCCACACCGTCGAAAGTCACCACCGCGACATCGCGGGGCACCGCGAGTCCGAGGCGGTTCGCCGCGGTCATCACGGCCCAGAACATCCGGTTGCCGGTGGCGATGACTCCGAACGGCGGCTCGATTCGCGACATGAGGTCGATGGCGCCCTCGGCAGCAGATTCCCGCGAGGTGTGACCGGCGCTGGAGAGCGCCTCGAGCCCGAATTCCTCGATGGCGGCCAGATACCCGAGTTGGCGTTCACGGACACTGGAGATCGTCGCTTCCCCAGTCACCATCGCGACCCGCTGAAGTCGATGCCGGTCGATCAGGTGCCGAGTGAGCGCGTATGCCGACTCCTGGTTTCGCACCAGCACATGGTCGACGCTGTCGCGGATGGATTCGTCGGTACGGTCCAGCACCACGGTGGCGACTCGCTGTGCGACGTCAGGGAGGCTCGGCGCGCCGGCGGGCAGTACGACAAGCCCGTCCACCCGCTGTTCGCGGAACAGACGAAGGTACTTCTCCTCCTTGTCCGGCCGCTCCCCCGAGATCCCCAGCAGCATCGTCTGCCCGCTCACCGAAAGCCGCTTCTCGAACTCGTGAATGAGCCCGGCGAAGAAGCCGTTGCGAATATCGGGGACGATGATCCCCAAGAATCCTGATTTGTTGGTCCGCAAAACCCGGGCCCGGTTGTCGGTGACGTAGCCCAGTTCGTCGACGGCGGCGAGCACCTTCGCACGAAGTTCCTCGGTGACGTAGGGCTCGCCGTTGAGCACCCGCGACACCGACTTGATGGAAACCCCGGCGTATTGGGCGATATCGGTCAGCCGGGGTGTGCGTCGAAAGCCCGGTCCTCGATCGGTATCGGTCACTGCCCTCCCTCAGTGTGCGAGGCGCCGACTACCCGTGCACCAGGGCGGGCGCCGCCACGAATGGTTCGACGTCGGCGAAATCGCCTGCGTGGCCTGCCTGCCCAAAGACGGCCATGCGCTCGGCGATGATATCGCGCATCGCCTCGCGACCTAGGCGCAGAGCCTGTGCGGGATCGACGGTAATCCCGTCTGCGGCAAGTGATTGCCGTAGCGCGGCCATGAACGCCATATGGGAGTCCATGCCCTGGTTGATCTTGGTCACGCCCAGTTTGGTGGAGCGCGCTTTCTCATCCTCGGGCACACCCCAGGATTGCGGCAACGACCCGCCATGGGCGTTGATCACCTCACGGAGGTCGGCCGGCAGCGAGGAGGAGCCGTGCATCACCAGATGCGTCCCCGGCACTTTCTCGGCGATCTCGGAGATGAGGCCCATGTGCAGGACGGAGCCATCGGGTGGGCTGGAGAACTTGTAGGCGCCGTGTGAGGTGCCGATCGCGACTGCAAGTGCGTCGACATGCGTTTGCGCGACAAAGGCTTCCGCTTCGGCGGGGTCAGCGAGCACGATCTCGAGGTGTGTTCCGCCGTCCTCGGAGCCGCCGATGGTACCGAGTTCACCCTCCACCGACACTCCGCGAGCATGCGCGTACTCCACCACCTCGGCGGTGACGGCGACATTGGCCTCGAAGCTGGCCGGCTGGTGGGTCTGCGGATCCAGGCTGCCGTCGATCATGACGCTGCTGAAACCGGCATTGATGGCACGCCGACACGTTGCCGCATCCGGGCCGTGGTCGAGGTGAACGACGGTGGGCACCGATGGGTACCGATCCACCGTCCGCAGCAGCAGGTCCCAGAACAACTCATCGGAGCCGAACGCCGACGAGCCGGCCAGGGTCTGGACGATGACGGGCGAACCGGTCTGCTCCGCAGCATCCATGACCGCCTCGACCTGCACGGTGTCGGTCACATTGAATGCGCCGATTCCGTAACCGCCCCGTCGCGCAGCATCCAGAGCGCTTCGAAGGGTGATGAGCGTCATTGGTCCTCCTGTGAAGTCGGCTCGGCCGCCCTCTTGGTCAGCCATCTCGGCCTTGTCATATCTGACAACGATGGACAGACTACTACCTCGGGGCCGGGCTGGGAACCCCGTACTGTGGAGATTCAACGGAGGTCCGATGCGTGACGACGTAGTGGTGGGAATCGATATCGGCAGCTCCAGCACCAAGGCGCTCAGCTACGACAGGACCGGCGCGGTCGTCGCCGCGAGTACCGTGCCGACGCCGGGTCGCCGTTCCGTGAACGGACTGGACTTTCCCGTTCTGGAGATCCTCGCCGCGGCCGAGCAAGTGCTCGCGGAAGTGATCACCCAAGGCGGACCGGTGGCCGGCGTGGGCATTGCCTCGATGGGCGAGGTCGGCACCATGCAGTCCGCCGATCAGCTTGCCGATCTGCACTTTCCGGCCTGGTACGACGACCGTGGCGCCGAGGTTGTCACCATGGTGGAATCCAGGTGCGGCGAGCGGGAACTCGCCGCGCTCACCGGCGGCCACTTCCGGGTGACCTCGACGATGGCCAAACTCGGCTGGCTCGCAGCCCATCAGGGGTGCCCGCCGGGCGTGTTCCTCGGGGTGGCCGCGCTGCTGGCATGGCGCCTTACCGGCGCCTCCACTCAAGAGGCGGGACTGGCCGCCACGAGCGGAGCCTTCGACCCCGTCGGCCAGCGTTACCTGCCCCACCTCTGGAATCTGGCCGGACTACGTTCAGTCACGCTGCCATCCGTGGCGCCGGCCGGCACCGGAAATCCCGCCTCCACCGGATTCGCCCAGTCGCTCGGCATCCAGCGCGGATGTCCGGTGATCGTGGCGGGCCACGACCACCCAGTCGCCGCAGTCGGGGCGGGCGCCGCCCCGGGCGAGGTGGTCAATTCGGTCGGAACCAGCGAGGGCCTGCTGGTGTCGATACCCCGTGAGCAGCTCGGGAAGGCCGGCGGCTCGGCGTTCCTGGTGGCCCAAGGGTTCACCCTCGAGGCCTGGCCCGGTACGGACGATCTTGTGGTCATCGCCGAGGGACTGCGCCCCGGGCTGGCGATGAACACCTTTCTCGAGCATTGCGTGGCCAGCAGGGACGCTTTGGAGGCCGCCGCACCACCCCCGGGCACCGCCCCGCCGATGGACCGGCATGAATCGCTGGATCTTGAGCGCGGCGAACTGGGACAACGCGTGTGCGACCCAGGAAACTGGGCAAGCCTCATCGACCACTACGCACGCTTGGCCGCCGCCGAGGAGGCGGCCTTGCGAGCGATCTGCGGCGCGTCCGGACGCACGGTCGTGACCGGAGGTGGCACGCGATCAGCCCGGTGGATTGCGGCCAAGCGCGTGTTCGGCGACCGAGAGTATGCGGTGTCCAATATCGCCGAAACTGTCACCCGCGGGTGCGCCGCGATCGCCGGGGCCGCCCTCGATTGGTGGCCCGACGCGGCGTCGATGCCCGGGGCCGACTGGCAGTAATCCCTTGTCGGGCACTTGTCGCGAGCATTCGGGTGCCCTTGCCGCGGCGCCCGGGGGACCCTTGCCGCGGCACTCGTGGGGCGCACCGTTGAAGTTGCCCCCGGGGACCTAACCACCGCGCCCGTGCGG
>CAZLTV010000051.1:0-22893 GCA_964562545.1 uncultured Mycobacterium sp.
AGCGCCTTGACCACCACATCGGTCAACTGCCGCACGGCGTAGCCGACGTCCTGCACCGGGGTGCGTTCTTCACCGATCCGGACCACATCGGCCACACAGGCATGCATCTGCTTGAGCGCGGTGCCGTCGAGGTCACCCGAACGGCCCCACACTGAGGCCACTGGAGTGCCCTCCACCAACCAATCCCCGAGTTTTCGGTGCAACACCACGACCGCATCGGCCCGGGCCGCCGCATCGACCAGAGGCTCCTGCGCGACGCCGGTGAAAAAGCCCGTGCCGGGCGCAGGAACCGGGCGCGCCCGGGCCGGCGGCGCCGACGGCGAAGGTCCAGCCCCGGACGTCCCGGATTCGCTCAGCTGCTCGAGACTGGCCTGCGCATTGCGCACGGCCTCCCCGAGCACGGTGTCCAGCAGTGTCTCCACCCGGATCATCCGCACCAGATGCGCCAAGAACAGGACCAGAGCGATCACACTGGTCACCGCCAACACATAGGCGACGGTCACCGAGATCTGCGGGACGAACATCGGGTGGCCGTCGGCCTCGTCACGCACCGAACGCAGCACCGTCAACGCGTAGACGAACGTCGCCACAAACAACCCGAGCGTGCGCTGGACGAACCGGTCACGCGCGAACGTCCGCAGCAGCCGCGGCGAGAACTGGCCGCTGGCCAGCTGCAACGTCACCACCGTCAGTGAAAACGTCAACGACGTCACCGTCATCACCGACGCGCCGATCGCGGCGAGCACCTCCCGCGCCGCGCCGGGCCCGCCGCCGAAAATCCAGCGCGACAGCTCCGCGGGAAGGGCGCCGGCGTCCAGAGCGCGATCCAGCTCCGGCAGCAGCAGGCCGGCAGCGATCGCGGCGGCGATCGCCATCGCGGGAACCGGCCACAGCCGGGTACGCACCGCATCGCCGATCCACGACCGACGACGTTTGACCGTCTCCCAGACCGGCACCGAAAGCCCACCTCCCCTCGGCGGCGGTCGCCGCCGAAACACCGCGAAGGGGGTACCCGTTTACCCCTCGTCGTAGCCGTTTGTTGGCAATCCGGTAACCCGCCAGCGTGGAGCCACAGCGGCTACGTACGATGACCGGGTATCGATCCCCGAAGCCAAGGGCAGCCCGTGAGCCACGACTGGACCGACAACCGCAAGAGCCTGATGTTGTTCTCGGGGCGCGCACACCCCGAGCTCGCCGAGCAGGTCGCCAAGGAACTTGACGTTCCTGTCACCGCGCAGACCGCTCGGGACTTCGCTAACGGCGAAATTTTCGTCCGTTTCGACGAGTCCGTACGTGGCTGCGACGCGTTCGTGCTGCAAAGCCATCCCTGGCCACTGAACCAGTGGCTGATGGAACAGCTGCTCATGATCGACGCCCTCAAACGTGGCAGCGCCAAACGGATCACCGCGATCGTGCCGTTCTACCCGTACGCGCGGCAGGACAAGAAGCACCGCGGCCGCGAACCCATCTCCGCGCGCCTGGTCGCCGACCTGCTCAAGACCGCCGGCGCCGACCGAATCGTCACCGTCGACCTGCACACCGACCAGATCCAGGGCTTCTTCGACGGCCCCGTCGACCACATGCGCGCCCAGAAGTTGCTGACCGGCTACATCGCCGACAACTACTCCGGCCACGACATGGTGGTCGTCTCCCCCGACTCGGGCCGGGTCCGCGTCGCCGAGAAGTGGGCCGACGCGCTGGGCGGTGTCCCACTGGCCTTCATCCACAAGACCCGCGACCCGCTGGTACCCAACCAGGTGAAATCCAACCGCGTCGTCGGCGACGTGGCCGGCAAGACCTGCATCCTCACCGACGACATGATCGACACCGGCGGCACCATCGCCGGCGCGGTGCGCCTGCTCAAGGCCGACGGGGCCGCCGACGTCGTCATCGCCGCCACCCATGGCGTGCTCTCCGACCCGGCCCGCGAACGACTCGCCGACAGCGGAGCCCGCGAAGTCATCGTCACCAACACGCTGCCTATCGGCGAGGACAAGCGCTTCCCGCAGCTGACCGTGCTGTCGATCGCCCCGCTGCTGGCCAACACCATCCGTGCAGTCTTCGAAAATGGCTCGGTGACAGGCCTTTTCGATGGGTCCGCCTGACGTGGCGCGCATCTACCACAACCCCAGGTGCTCCACCTCGCGTAAGACATTGGAGCTGCTGCGCGACAACGGCATCGAACCCGAGATCGTGCTGTACCTGAAAACCCCGCCGTCGCGCGCCGAGCTGGCCGACATGATCCGCGACGCCGGCATCAACGTGCGCACCGCGGTGCGCAAACGCGAGACGCTCTACACCGAGCTCGGGCTGGCCGACGCGACCGACGACGAACTGCTCGACGCGATGGCCGAGCACCCAATCCTGATCGAGCGCCCGTTCGTGGTGACCGACAAGGGCACCCGGCTCGCACGGCCTCTCGACTCGGTCCAAGAGATTCTCTGACGGGTCCGGCCCACGCTGCCACCCGCCATCTGCCACCTGGCTGACCTGGACTTCCGGCGGCCGGCGTACGAATGAAGTGCTGCCGGAATGCGATTTCGGCCGGGTTTAGCCCGGCGGCACTAGGGTGGGGGGGCATGACCGACTGGACCGCCACCGACCTGCCTTCCTTCGCTGGGCGCACCGTCGTCATCACCGGCGCCAACAGTGGGCTCGGGCTCGTGACCGCCCGCGAACTCGCCCGGGTCGGCGCACGCACCATCCTCGCGGTGCGCAGCCGCGACAAGGGCGCCACCGCCGCAGCCGACATGGCCGGCGACGTCGAAGTCCGCCGCCTCGACCTCCAGGACCTCGCTTCGGTGCGGGAGTTCGCCGAAGGATTCACCCTCGCCGGGGACTCCGTGGACGTCCTGATCAACAACGCCGGAATCATGGCCGTGCCCTACGCGCTGACCGCGGACGGATTCGAAAGCCAAATCGGCACCAATCACCTCGGCCACTTCGCGCTGACCAACCTGATGCTGCCCGTCATCACCGAACGCGTGGTCACCGTGTCGTCGATGATGCACATGTTCGGCTATATCAGCCTCACCGACCTGAACTGGAAATCCCGGCCCTACCTCGCGTGGCCCGCCTACGCCCAGTCCAAGCTGGCCAACCTGATGTTCACCAGCGAGCTGCACCGCCGCCTCGGTGCCGCCGACTCGCCGGTGCGGGCACTTGCCGCCCACCCCGGATACTCGGCGACCAACCTGCAGGGACACACCGGCAGCCGTTTCGGCACCCGGATCTGGCACACCGCCAACGAAATCATGGCCACCGATGCCGACTTCGGCGCCCGCCAGACGCTCTACGCGGCATCGGCGGACCTGCCCGGCGACACCTTCGTCGGCCCCCGGTTCGCCATGCGCGGACCGACCGGCCCGGCTCGGCGCAGCCCACTGGCCCGCAACCGGGCCAAATCCCAAGCGCTGTGGACCCTATCCGAGCAGCTCACCGCCACCGAATTTCCGCTCTGAGCTCTGGGTGCGCTACGCTAGCTGGCGCGTCACGGCGAGGGTGGCCTGTCTAGCAGGGCCGCCGTTATCGACGGGATTCCGCATCGCCTCTTGGTGCGCCCCCTGGCCGTGCTCCGAACACAACATTGTTGAGCAACGGCACAGGAGTACCGAATCATGGCAACCAACAGTCTGACCGCCGCAGTCCGCACCGAGACCGGTAAGGGCGCCTCTCGCCGCGCGCGCCGCGAAGGACGCGTCCCCGCTGTGCTTTACGGCCACGGAACCGAGCCCCGCCACCTCGAGCTGAACGGCCGCGCCTTCGCAGCCGTGCTGCGCAACGCGGGCACCAACGCGATCCTCACCCTCGACATCGAAGGCACCGAGCAGCTCGCGCTGACCAAGGCCCTCGAGATCCACCCCATCCGCCGTGACATCCAGCACGCCGACCTGATCGTGGTGCGTCGCGGCGAGAAGGTGACCGTCGAGGTGCACGTGATCCTGGAGGGCGACGCCTCCCCGGGCACCCTGGTCACCCAGGACGCCAGCACGATCGAGATCGAGGCCGACGCAATGTCGATCCCGCAGCAACTCACCGTGTCGATCGAAGGCGCCGAGGAGGGCACCCAGATCACGGCCGCCGACATCGAGCTTCCCTCCGGTGTTTCGCTGGTCTCCGAACCCGACACCCTCGTGGTCAACATCGTCGCGGCACCCAGCCAGGAAGAGCTCGAATCCGAAGGCTCCGGCGAACCGGGCAAGGCTGCCGGCGAAGCCTCAACCGAGGATTCGGCATCCGGCTCCGAATAACCCGACGCGAACGAACGCCTGAGATGGCCGACCCACTACTGGTGGTCGGCCTGGGCAACCCCGGGCCGAACTACGCCAAGACTCGGCATAACGTCGGATTCATGGTCGCCGACATTCTGGCCGGCCGACTCGGCGATACGTTCAAGGTGCACAAGAAGTCCGGCGCCGAAGTGGCCACCGGGCGGCTCGCGGGCCGCTCGGTGGTGCTGGCCAAGCCACGGGTGTACATGAACGAGTCCGGCCGCCAGGTCGGCCCGCTGGCGAAGTTTTATTCGGTGGTCCCGGCCGATGTGGTCGTCATCCACGACGAGCTCGACATCGACTTCGGGCGCATCCGGCTCAAGCGCGGTGGCGGCGAGGGCGGACACAATGGCCTGCGGTCGGTCGCATCGGCCTTGGGCACCAAAGACTTCCAGCGGGTACGCGTCGGCATCAGCCGTCCCCCCGGCCGACAGGACCCGGCCGCCTACGTCTTGCAGCCGTTCTCCTCGACCGAGCGCGCAGACCTTCCCACAATCTGCGAGCAGGCCGCCGACGCTGCGGAGTTGCTTATCGCCCAAGGCCTCGAACCGGCACAGAATATCGTGCACGGCTGGGGCTAACGCAGCCGTAGCCCGCCGTCCACGGTCTTGACCGGCTTGTGCGGGTAGCGCTTTCGCGCGTGCGCCTCGGCTTCGGAATCCGGCAGCACATAGAGGGTTTCGGCCTTGTCCTGCAGGGGTTTGAGCACCAGATCCATGAAACCCTTACGGTCTTCCAGGTACGGTTCGATGACCTCCTCGCCGGCGGGGCAGACCGCCAAACAGTAGGCGGCCTTGTAGTTAGCCTTGAACGACAGACTCTGCCACATCGACGCGTTCTCCGAATCGCTGACCCGCGAACGGAACTCTTCGGCATCGGCGCTGTCGGCGATGGTTTGCGCCCAGTCGGTGAAGCCGCCCATGAAGTCGCGGTAGTTGTGCACCAAGCAGGCCAAGAAGTCGAAATCTCCGTTTTTCTTGATCGCCCCAACCGGGCATGCGGCCACACACAACTTGCATTCCAGACACGGCGAATAGTCCAGCGGTTCACCGTAACTGCTGATCGGGCTGGCAACCAACACGGTTCCGAGCAGGATGAAATTGCCGAATTTCGGATGGATGACGTTACGGTGGATGCCGATGCTGCCCAGCCCGGCCGCCACCGCGACCGGCTTGTGCGCGACAACCCAGGTACGGCCCGGGAAGTGGTCCATTTCCATCGGGAACGTCGCCGACGGGTTGACCACCCGATGGCCGGCATCCTGTAGTGCCCGGGTAATGCGGTGTGCGGCTTCGTTCATGATCTCACCGCTGCGATGAAACTCCTGGTTGGCGACACTTCGCGCGGTGGAGCGCACATTGTCGCGGTTCATCTTGACCACCAGCGAGATATAGCTGACCGCACCGGGCAACGCGGCCTCGACGTGCCCCCGCTCGGCACTCAGCGCGGGGTCGGCGACCGCCGCGAAGCCGACATCGTCGGCCCCGGCATCCAGACACACCTGCCGCAGCCAGTCGGCGTCGAGAGCATCCGGCTTTCGCGCCGGCTTGGATCGCACCGCACGCACTGTCGGGTGTTCGGCCAGCCGCGCCGGTAATTTTTCCGCCATGCTGGGTATCCTACACAATACCCAGCTGGTGGGTAGTGGTCTGCCGGACGACGACAAAGTCCACGAAGCACCCGATCTCTGCAGCCGCGACGGCCCGTGGCGACGTCCGGTGGCGCGGCCTAGGCCGGAGGCGTGGCGTGGTCCGGAGGTGCGGCGGCCGGCCGCAGTCGTGGCGTGGTCCGGAGGTGCGGCGCGGGTTAGTCGGAGGTGCGGCGCCGATACGCGTAGAGCGCGAACGGCGCGAATATCGCCGTCAACGCCAGTGACCACAACACCGTCGAGAGCACCGGATGGTGAAGCGGCAGTTGCGCACTCGCTGGAGCCGGGCCACCGTTGCCCCACAGCTCACGCATCGCCTGCGCTAGCGACGACACCGGGTTCCACTCCGCGATCACCCGCAGCCAGTGCGGCATCGGCTCGGTCGGCACGAACGTATTCGCCAGGAACGTCACCGGGAACAACGCGGTGAACATCACCCCGTTGACCGCCTCGACAGTGCGCATCACCGAACCGATCAGGATGCCGAACCAGATCATCGCGAACCCGAACAACAGCAACAACGCGAACGCCAACACCGCTTCACCCACGCCGTTACGGATACGCCAGCCGATCGCCAAGCCGGTTAACGCCATCACCACAACACCCAGCGACGAGTGAACGATGCTGGCGATACTGCGGCCGATCAGCACCGAGGACCGCGAGATCGGCAACGCGCGAAACCGGTCGATGATGCCCTTCTCCACGTCGGCGGTGATGCCAGAAGCCACCACAAACGCCGAGAACACGATCGTCTGCGCCTGAATCCCGGGCAACAGAAACTCCCGGTAGGAGGCGCCACCGGTGTTGGTGATCGACGCACCGAACACGAACGCGAACAACAACACGAACATGATCGGCTGAGCAGTGACGTCGCTGAGCATCTCAGGCATCCGCTTGGTGTGGATCATATTGCGTTTCACCATGATCCACGACTGCCGAGCGATGTTAGTCGGGTGAATCGACACAGGCTGCGGCGTCATCGGCGCCCGCGGTGCAGTTTCCAGCGCGGTCATGCTCCGACCTCCTCGGTGTCTTCGGTGCGATGCCCGGTCAGCGTCAGGAACACGTCGTCGAGACTCGGCCGCGACAAGCCGATGTCGTCGACCCCGATGCCGCTGTCACGCAGCCAGCCAGCCACCCGGATCACGTCCTCGAGCCCCTCAGCGGCAACCGTAAGCCGGCGGGCGCCATGGTCAACGAACACCTCGGCGCCCATCCTGCCTAACAGCGCCTCGGCGGCTCCCAGTTCCGCCACCTCAGCTACCGTCACCACCAGACTTGCCCGGCCCGCCTGCTGCTTGAGCTCCGTCGGCGAACCCTGCGCGATGACGCGGCCATGGTCGACCACGACGATGTTGTCGGCCAGCTGGTCGGCCTCTTCCAGGTACTGCGTGGTGAGCAGCAACGTCGTGCCCTGCGCAACCAGTGCACGCAGCACATCCCACAACTCGCTACGACTGCGCGGATCCAACCCGGTGGTCGGCTCATCGAGAAACAACACCGGCGGCGAAGCCAGCAGGCTCACCGCCAGATCGAGCCGGCGCCGCATACCTCCGGAGTAGGACTTCACCACCCGGTCGGCCGCATCGACCAGCGAGAACTCGCCCAACAACCGCTCCCCGAGAACGTTGAGATCCCGCCGGCGTATCCCGTAGAGCCCGCCGATCATCCGGATGTTCTCCCGACCCGTGAGTAACTCGTCGACGGTCGCGACCTGTCCGGTCAGACCCATATTGCGGCGCACCTCGTTCGGGTGGGTACGCACGTCGTAACCCGCGACCCGCGCCGTGCCGCTGGTGGGCTCGGTCAGCGTCGTCATCATCCGCACCGTCGTCGTCTTGCCCGCGCCGTTAGGACCCAGCAGACCCAGCACCGTGCCCGGCGGGACGGCGAAGCTGATACCGCCCACGGCGGTGTGGTCACCGAACCGCTTGACCAGATCGACCGCTTCGATGGCCCATTGCATGACGTTGACGGTATCGGCGCCCACCGACATCCGCCCACAGCCCCACCGGTATTGCCGATCACCGGCAGTCCGCCGCCAACCGGGAACAGCCGGCGGGCCGATCGGCTAACCTTCCACACGGCCGGGGCAAAAGTGCGGTAGACCCGCTGGAACCATCGTCTGGAGTGCAAGTGGAGACGCGGCAGCTGCGATACTTCGTCGTACTCGCCGAGCACCTGCACTTCGGTCATGCGGCCGACGCACTATTCATCGCCCAACCCCAACTGTCCAACCAGATCAGCAAGCTCGAACGCGAACTCAAGGTCCGCCTGTTCGATCGGTCCAGCCGCAACGTCGAGCTCTCCGAACACGGCAAGGCGCTGCTGCCGATCGCCCGGCGGATCATCAACGACGTTGCCTTCCTTGGCGAATCAGCCCGCCAGCTGTCCGAAGGAATGGCCGGACTGTTGCGGATAGGGTTCACCTTCTCAGCCCTGCAATGGGGCCTGGGCGACCACCTGCGCACCACCCACCGCGAACAACCGGCAATCGCCATCGAAGCAGAACAACTGCCGGTACTAACCCAGGTGCAACTCATCCGACGCCACGAACTCGACCTTGGCTTCGTCATCGGCGAAGTGGACACCGACGGCTTGGTGATCCGGGAACTGACCCGCGAACCGCTGCTGGCCGTGCTGCCGGCGTCACACCCCCAGGCCGAGGCCGACGCAGTCGACCTGGCGGCACTGCACTCCGACGACTTCATCGGCTTCCCGCCGTCGGCCGTCCACGACTTCATCACCCACGCCTGCCTGACCGCCGGGTTCATTCCCCATCTGCACCGGCAAGGACCCCAGGTCCACACCGCGATCCACATGGTTGCCGCCGGATTCGGCGTCACGCTGGCACCCACCTGGGACTGCCGCTCCCCCGTCGACGGCGCGGTATTCCGGCCGCTGACCGACACAACACTGCAGCTGTCACTCTCGGCGATCCACTCCGACGACACCGGCGCAAGCACCCTCGCACGCGCCTTCATCGACCGGATGTTCCGGTAGCCGGCAGCGCCCGGCGACCGAAGGCCTCAGCCCCGCAGATCCGTGCCCTTAGTCTCGGGCAGCGTCAGAGCCGCCAGCGCCGTACCGGCCGCCCCGATCACGCCGAACGCGATCGCCAGCCTGAAGTCACCGCCCAACGACTCGGCCACAGCAAGCCCGAGCAACGGCAACAAGCCCGCGCCGACAGCGCGGCCAACGTAATACACCAGGTTCTGCGCGGTCGCGCGCACCCGGGTGGGATAGAGCTCGGACAGCCACACCCCTTGAGAGCCGTGATAGCCGTAGCCGAACTGCATCAGCAAGAAACTGAAGAACACCGGCGACACCCAGATCGTGGCGGCCACAACGCTGGGCTGAACGACCAGGGCCACCAGACCGAACAGCACATACGCCGCGGCCCCCACCACACCAAAGAGCAGGAAGGCGCGCCGCCGGCCGATGTAGTCGGAGAGAAAGCCGTTGAGCGTGTAGCCGATGATCGCCGCGATACTGCCGATGTAGCCCACCATCGCGACGGTCTGTGGTGCGAGGTCATAGACCGCCTGCCACATCGACGGCGCATAGGTGATCACCGCGTACGCCCCGAAAAACGCCATCGACATCAGCGCGGTGCTAAGCAACACCCGGCGAAGCAGCGCACCCTGCAACAGCTCGGCGAAGATGCGCCGCGTCGACTGCTGGCCGGAATCGTCACCGCAGAGCTGCCGCGCGCGTTGCCACTCCGCGGACTCGGGCATCCACAGCCGAACAAAGAACGCCAGCACCCCCGCACAGCCGAGGTAGAAGAACGCCCATCGCCACGCGTCATCGTCGTAGAGCGCGGTAGTGAACTGAAAAACCCCGAACGCCAGGAAGTTCCCGAAAATGAACATGGTCTGCACCAGACCGCTGCGCAACCCCCGGCGACTCGACCTACCCGGATACGCCTCGTTGATGAGGGCGAACGCGACACCAGACTCACCGCCGATTCCGATCCCGGCGAGGACGCGAGCAATCAACAGCCACAGGGGATTCGGCACGAATGCACTCAGCAGCGTGAACACACTGAAGGTGGCGATCGCCCCGGCCAGCGCGACGCGGCGCCCTCGCCGATCGGCGAGAATGCCGAACAACAGACCGCCCACGATGCCCACCACGTAGCTCGTCGCGTGGATAGCCGAGATCGTCAACACCGAGACGTCGAAATACGTGGCGATCGGAACTAGGAAGACCAGGAAAATGGCGAAATCGGCGCCGTCCAGCAAGGTGCCCATGGTCGCGAATGCAACCACCCGGCGGCGTTGCCCGGCAGTGAGCTCGCGTGGCTCGCTCACCGCGGCGCCGGCTCCGTCCGCGGCACTCACGATGCGTGCTTCGCATCGGCCAACACAGCGCCGGCTCGCCGCAGCGCCTCGGCGATCACCTTTTTGTCGGCGTCGTCGGCCTCCAGTTCGGGTGTGCGCATCCGCGCCGAGGCGAACACGCCGAGCTGCGCCTGCGCCTCCTTCGTCAGCGCAGTGAAACTCGCAGAGCGCGGCCGGGTAACGCCAAAAAGCGCGTCCAGCAACGGCATCAGGCGATCGACGAACAGATCCCTAGCCGAGTTGTAGTCCGCTCCAGCGATCGCGGTGACGTAGCGGGCCCACAACGGAGTCAACACACTGCTGGCCCCGAGCAACAGTCCGTCGGACCCCTTCATCATCATCGTCAGAAGTTCCGGAGCATCACAGGCCGCCAGGACCGAGACCGCACCGTCGACGGCGTCGTACTGCTCCGCGTAGTACTCCGCATGCCACGACGCGTTCTTGATCGCGACCACCTGCTCGATGCGCGCCAGTTCGACCAGCGCCTGCGTCGAATACGCACACCCCGTCGCAACCGGGTACTGGAAGACCACCAGCGGGACCTGCGCCTGCGCGATCTCCCGGAAATACGCCACCGCCGCACCAGGTTTGCCGGCCAACGACCGCCGCGCCATCGTGTCGAACGGTGGCAGAACCAGCGCCGCGTCGGCCCCGGCGGCCGCCGCGTCCCGCAGATCCCGCCGAGCATCCTCCGGTCTGGCCGCATCGACACCCGATATGACCCACTTGCGTGCGGGCAGCGCATCGCGTGCCAGCTCGATCACCCGAAGCCGCTCCGCCGGGCTGAGTGACGAGATCTCACCGGCGTGGCCGTTGACGACGATGCCGGTCACGCCGTCGACCTCACCCATACTCCGAAAGTGCCGGTGTACCTCGCCTTCGGCGAGTTCGAAGTCGGGCGTGTAGGACACGGCAGGCGCCGGAAGCAGCCCTCCGAGCGTCCGCTTGCCGATCCGCGAATTCTCCACATCGTCTCCTCTGACCGCTGTTGGGGCATACGCATATGCAGCCACAACACGTTTGACGTGCGGAAACGATATGCACGCGTGCAGAAGCCGATCAATTCGAACTTCGGCTTCAACGATCACCGCTGCCGTATCGTTGCAAGTGACACGGGTCACGGCTACTCGTTCTCTGCAGATTCGGCCGCCGGCGTGGTCCCGGTCCCCACCGACTTCCCGCGGCGTTGGGAACACCGCCCATCCGGGTATCCGAGCAGCGTGAACACACAGTTGTTCGGTGCGCCGGAATACTGGCTGGCCAGAGAAGTCCTGCAGCGCGGAGTCGCGGCCATCTACCTGATCGCGTTCATCGCCGCCGCCCGCCAATTCCGGGCACTCATCGGTGAACACGGCATGCTGCCGGTCCCGCGCTTTGTCGAAAAGGTGCCTTTTAAAACAGCGCCGAGCATTTTCCAGCTGCACTTTTCCGACCGCTTCTTCGCCGCTATGTGTTGGCTTGCGGCGGCACTGTCGGCCGGCGTCGTCGCGGGGCTGACCAACACGGTGCCGCTGTGGGCCGCGACGCTGATCTGGCTGCTGCTGTGGGCGCTATACCAGTCCATCGTGAACGTCGGCCAGCGATGGTATGGCTTTGGCTGGGAGTCGCTGCTGCTCGAGGCCGGCTTTGTTGCGGCGCTGCTCGGCAACGACGATATCGCGCCGCCGATCCCGGCGTTGTTCCTGGTGCTGTGGCTGCTGTTCCGCGTCGAGTTCGGGGCGGGGCTGATCAAGATGCGCGGCGATCCATGCTGGCGCAACCTGACCTGTCTGAACTACCACCACGAGACACAACCCATGCCCGGCCCGCTGAGCTGGTTCTTCCATCATCTACCCGCGCCGCTGCACCGCGTCGAAGCCGCCGGAAACCATTTCGCACAGCTGGTGGTGCCGTTCGCACTGTTCGCCCCGCAACCGGTGGCCAACGTGGCCGCGGCCATCATCATCGTCACCCAGCTCTGGCTCGTCGCATCTGGGAACTTCGCGTGGCTGAACTGGCTGACGATCATCCTGGCCTTCGGCGCCCTCGACCACTCGGCATACGCCACGGTGCTGCCGATTGCCGATGCCCCGGCCCTACCCGCCCCACCGCCGTGGTTCGTCGCGCTGGTGCTCGCCGCGACCGCACTGACGGTGTTCCTGAGCTACTGGCCGGTACGCAACATGATCGGGCGCCAGCAGCGGATGAACGCGTCCTTCAACGCACTACATCTGGTCAACACTTACGGCGCGTTCGGCAGCATCGGCCGGGTCCGCCACGAGATCGTCCTCGAAGGCACCGACTCCGCGACACTGAACAAGCAGACTGTCTGGAAGGAGTACGGCTTCAAGGGAAAACCCGGCGATCCCCGCCGACTGCCCCGGCAGTGGGCGCCCTACCATCTGCGACTGGACTGGATGATGTGGTTCGCCGCGCTGTCGCCGAGCTTCGGCAGAGACTGGTTTCGGCCCCTGGTCGCCCGCCTGCTGCGCAACGACCCCGCCACGCTGCGGCTACTGCGACACAATCCTTTCCCCGACGCGCCACCACGGTTTGTGCGCGCCCGGCTCTACGAATACCGGTTTACGACCTGGCACGAGCTTCGTCGCGACGGCGCGTGGTGGCACCGCACGTATCTGACCGAGTACCTGCGCCCGGTCTCGCTCGACGAGCACCACCGCAGCACCCGGTGAGCGGGTCAGCGAGCGTGCGTGAAGTCCGCCCCATCCCCGGCGTGTCGCCCGCAAACACGCACGCTCGCCGGGAGGGGGAAAGGGGGGCTAGGTGACCAGGGAGACCGACGTGGAGCGGCGCAGCTTGCCCGACGATGTCTTCGGGATGCTGCCCGGCCCGAGCACGACCACATTGCGAGGCCGCACATCCACCTCGGCGACCACCTCGTGGGCGACCTGATGCTCGATGCGGCGCACCTCGACCGGGTCCTGCCAGGCGTTGGACTCCACCGCCACAGCGAACGTCTCGCGGGAATGCCCGGCGTCCAGCCGCACCGCAACCGCACACCCCGGACGCACACCTTCGACCCGGCCCGCAGCGCGCTCGATGTCGGTCGGATAGATATTGCGGCCGGCCATGATGATCACGTCCTTGACGCGACCGCACACCACCACGTTGCCGTCTTCGGTGATGTAGCCGAGGTCGCCGGTGTCATACCAGCCGTGCTCGTCCAACGCGGGGATGAAACCACCCATCGTCATATAGCCGGGCGTCACACACTCGCCGCGCAACTCGATCACCCCGACCCCGCGGGCCGGCATGACGTCGCCGTGGTCGTCGACGACACGAGCCTCGAGGTCCGTCAGCAGCGGACCGAGCTCGGCGAGCCGCTTGGTGTGGCCCTTGGTCGCCGGCACCGCGCGACGCAGCGCAGCGAGCAGATCGGCGTCCACCTCGTCGACGACCAGACCCGCCCCACACGGCGAGAACGACACCGCCAGCGTCGTCTCGGCCATGCCGTAGGCCGGCAGAATCGCGTCCGGGCGCAACCCGAACGGCTTTCCGGCGTCGAGCAGGTCTTCCACGTCGGCAGGCTCGACCGGTTCGGCGCCCGACAGCGCAAAGCGCAAGGTGGACAGGTCGTACTCACCGGGCTTGGCCTGCCGGCGCAGCCGCTTGGCGAACAGCGCGTAGGCGAAGTTCGGCGCCGCGGTCATCGTGCCCTTGTACTTGTCGATCAGTTTCGCCCACAACAGGGTGTCACGCAGGAAGTCCATCGGCGTGACCTTGACCAGCTCGGCGCCGAAGTACATCGGGATGGTCAGGAAGCCGACCATGCCCATATCGTGGAAGCACGGCAGCCAGCTCACCATGACGTCGGTGTCGACGTCGTACTTGGCACCGATGAACATCGCCTCGGCGTTGGAACAGATGTTGCGGTGGGTGATCTGCACCGCCTTCGGGGATCCGGTTGAACCCGACGTCAGCTGCATCAAGGCCAGGTCGTCCTCGCCGACCTCGATGGGATCGATCGGGTCGGCGGCCAACAGGTCGTCGACCGTGAGAACCGTGATGCCCTTCTCCTCGAGCACCGGGACCGCCACCAGGAACGGCTCGGACACCACGACGGCCTTGGCCTCGATCATCCCGATGACGTTCATCGTGTCCTCGGCCCACACTGCGAGGTCGGTGCGCGGGGTCGGCTGGTGCAGCATCGTCAAGCTCGCACCGCGCATCCACAGACCCTGGGCAGTCGGGGCGATCTCGACCGGGTAACCGGCAAGCACACCGACCGCGTCGCCCAGCCCGACACCGGCCGCGGCCAAGCCGCCGGCGATGCGCCGCGCCCGCTCGTGCACCTCAGCCCAGGTGTGCCGGACCGGTTCGTACGGCTCGCCGGTCACCATGCCACGGTTGCTGGTCCGAGCGTTGCGGTACATCTTCTCGGTGAATCTGCTCACGACGACCTCCTCGCCGACATCGGTCCCTGTGCATGTGCCCAGTTGCCATGGTCCGCCTGATGGAAGGCCGTTCCATGGAGGCGCGCACACACTTGGGGAGCGGTTGTGTCTCGAATCGGTGATGTCGCACCGGCACGAAGGGATTCAGCCCAGCGCCCACCGAGAGTGAACCCGGTGGGGAAACTCTGTGCGTCCACTGCTCGACCGCTAGCTCTCACCGTCGATCATCTTAAGCAACTCTTAAGTAGCTGCCAAACGGATGCGATATATGAGGCGCGAGTCACACCTATTCGTGACCCCCTCTATACGTCATCCCGCCACGTCATCCCGCCGCCGATGGGGTCGGCACCACCCTGGCACCGTGCACCGGACCACTGGCCACCCGCACCGTGCGGCACACGCCGGCCCCGGCCAACTCGGTCCCGACGTCGACCGCCACCCCGGCAGAAGGACACAGGAACGCACAGGTGGGCCCGGACCCAGACACCAGGCCCGCCAAGGCGCCGGCCTCCACCCCGGCACGCAGCGTCCGACGCAACGACGCGTCAAGGCTCAACGCTGCGGGCTGCAGGTCGTTGCCCAGAAGGGACGCCAGCTCTGCGGGGTCGCCCGACGCCAGCGCGGCCAGCAGCGGCTCAGGGCTCTCCAGCCGCGGCGGAAGGGTGCGCCCCTCCTCGGCGCGCAACCGGTCGATCTCGGCGAACACCTTGGGCGTGGACAGCCCGCCCGCCGAGAACGCCAGAACCCAGTGAAAAGTACTACGTGTCAGAACTGTCGCCAGCTCTTCGCCGCGACCGGTCCCCAGCGCCGTACCGCCGTGCAATGCGAACGGAACGTCACTGCCCAGCTGCGCCGCTAACGCATGCAGATCCCTGCGCGGCACACCAAGCTCCCACAGCGAGTTCATCGCCACCAACACCGCCGCCGCATCGGCGCTACCGCCGGCCATGCCGCCGGCCACCGGAATGGTCTTCTCGATCGAGATGGCCACGTCGGGGGCACGACCCACATGATCGGCCATCAGCTCGGCCGCCCGCCACGCCAGATTGCGCTCATCGGTCGGCAGGGAGCCGGCCCCCTCACCCGACAGCTCCAGCGACAACACATCGGCGGTCGTGACCGTCACCTCGTCGAGCAACGACACAGCATGAAAGACCGTGGTCAACTCGTGGTAGCCATCGTCACGGCGATCACCGACGTCAAGATACAGATTCAACTTGCCCGGCACCCGGACAGTCACCGAGCCGGTAGGCACCCACTCGGGGGCAGTATTTCCGTCACGCGCGGACACCGGACGACAGTAACTCTGAGTCAGCCTGCGGGTGAACAGTGCCCGCAGCCGCGTCGGACTCAGCCGACGCGCGACCCTTTCCCGTCGGCGACTTCCTCCCCGGCAGCCTCCTCCTTGGGCACGACATGCCAGTCCGAGGAGCGCTGCAGCAACCGCACGAAATCGGCGATGGCGAGGGTCTCACCGCGCCGCGACGGGTCGATGCTGGCCGCCAGAAGCCGACTGGCCGACTCGTTGCCAGAGCCTGCCCATTCGGCGAACGCGTTACGCGAGGTCTTTCGACGCTGCGCGAAGGCGATGTCGATCAGCTCGAAAACCTGGGAGCGGAACTCAGGATCGGTTGGCCACGGCGAAGTCTCGTAGCGATCGATGCGCACCAACCCCGAATACACCCGCGGAATCGGCCAGAACACCGTCGGCGACACCATCCCGTAACGGCGGACATTGCCGTAGAACCGCACCTTGGCGCTGGGTACCCCATAGTCTTTGCCACCCGGCTCAGCAGCAAGCCGCTCCGCAACCTCGGCCTGAACCATGACCATCATGGTGCGGATCGAGGGGAACTCGGCGAGCAGATGCAGCAGCGCGGGGACGGCGACGTTATAAGGCAAATTTGCCACAACTGCAGTCGGCGGATCGTCCATCGCCGACTTCTCGAACTTCAGGATGTCGTCGTTGATCACCGTGAAGCGATTGGCTTCGCTGTGCGAGTGGTCAGCGATCGTCGTCGGCAATTGCGCGGCCAGTACTGGGTCAATCTCGACGGCGGTAACCCGCGCCCCGCGATCCAGTAGCGCCAGCGTCAGTGAGCCAAGCCCGGGCCCCACTTCAAGCACATGGTCAGACCGGTTGATGCCGGACGCTGACACGATCCGTCGCACAGTATTAGCGTCGTGCACGAAATTCTGGCCGAACGCCTTACGTGGCCGAAAGTCAATCGACTTAGCCAGGTGTCGGATTTCAGTTCGCCCGAGCAACCGAATGGTCACCTCGCACCGATCCTCCCGCTACAGGTCGGCCACGCACCCCAACCTTGACGCGCCCGAGTTACTTCAGCAATCGCGATCTGCTCTTCTCTCGTTGCCAGATCCGCCCGTTGAGCATACCTCAGACCACCGTTTCGCTCCCAGGTGTTTTGATCAAATTGGACACCACCGTAATATCCGTTGCCCGTATTGATGGCCCAATTCCCTCCCGCTTCGCAACGAGCGAGGGCGTCCCAGGTTGCTCCATTGCCCACCGGCGGCACCTCGGTGCCCGGTTTGGCCCCAATCCGCAGCACACCATCCCGGGCTGGCGTCACTACCGCATTGGCTACTGGCAACCTGCCCGTCTCGACACCATTGACAGTCGAGATCGCGAACGTGACGTCCTGAACACCGGGCATACCCGGATCTTCGACGACCTGGCGACTCATATTCAGCGTCACATCCTCGATGCGCTGGCTATTTGGGGTCAGCGGCAGCCGCTCGGTCACCTTTTCGACGCGCATGCGGGTGACACTGACCTGCATGCCATCCACAACCGGCGACGACGGTGCCGGGATGACGATGTCGCTTTGCTGCAGCGGCGCCCCAGCGGCCTCGAGCAGCGCCGCCACGTTCGGGGCGGCCAGACGCACCGTGCGCACCACACCCGCGTCATCCACCTGCACCGTCCTCGGGCTGACCACAGGCAAGGCCATTCCACCCAGAGGTACCCGAGAGCCGCGTGACGCCGCCAACGGCGCTTTATCGGTCATCTGCAGCTGGGCCAAGGCCTCGTCCACGGTCGACGCCGTGGTCCACACCTGCTCGGTGCCGCCACCGTCGGTCGAGATCTCCAACGGCCGGCTCCGACGCAGAACGATCGTGTCGGACTGGTGCACCTGTGCATCGGCGGCCGGGTAGAGGTCGTCACGGTCGGCGACGTCGAACCCGTTCTCCTCGACGACATCGATGACCCTCGACTTCATCGTCGACACCGTCATCGATGCGCCGTCGACGGTCAACGTCACTGTCTTATGCGCCGCAACCGCGGTAGCACCGGCGAAGACCAGCGCCAACAGTGTGGCGGCAACCACCACCCGAAGCATGCGCGAGTGCGATTGATGGAGTCTGTTCACTGCATTCACGTTGTCGTAACCCCGACTAGGCATCACGAGCGGTCCGGAACCCGGCTCGTGTTCGATCACAAAACGGTAACGAAAAGGTCTACGTGCGGCAACTTTCTAGACCGTACACACGCTGAGCTGCGACGAAGCTCTCCTCAGCCAGGACCTCCGCGGGCCGGCCGAGGAGTTCGGCCAGCGCCCGCACAGTGTAGGGGAGGCAGTACGGCTCATTCGGCGAGCCTCGGAAGGGGTGCGGGGTCAAAAACGGGGCATCGGTCTCCACCAGCATCTGTCCCGGCGGGATCAGCGGCGCGGCTTCCCGCAGCTCACGTGCATTGCGGAAGCTCACCGTCCCGGACAGGCTGAGAATCCAGCCCGCCTCGACACAAACCCGCGCCATCTGCGGGCCCGACGAGAAACAGTGGAAGATCACCGTCTCCGGTGCGCCCTCCGCGCGCAGTACGTCGAGCACGTCGGCATCGGCGTCACGGTTGTGAATCATCAGCGGCTTACCGGTCCGTTTAGCCAGATCGATGTGCCAGGCGAAAGCCTCCCGCTGCTCAGCGGGCTCCGCACAACCCTCAAGCCGACCCGGCCAGTACAGGTCCATGCCCGTCTCCCCCACCGCAACCACCCGCGGCTGAGCGGCCAGCCCCTCGATCACCGACCGGGCCTCGTCAGTCAACGCATTTGCCCGAGTCGGGTGCAGGGCCACCGCCGCACACACCCGCTGATCCCACTCGGCAGCCTGGGCCGCCCAGCGGGCAGAAGCCAGGTCATCGGCGATCGTCACGACGGCGCGCACGCCGGCCCGCCCGGCCCGGTCGAGCATCGCTCGTACGTCCTCGGCATCGACGGCGCCGCACGCGTCCAGATGGGTGTGCGCGTCGATCAGCGGACCGACGGGCTCCGGCACGGGCGGCGGCTCACGCCGCTCTCTGGTGGAGCTCACAACCGAACACTCTAGGGTTGAGCCTGACATGAGCGAGGCCTACTACATCACCACGGCGATCGACTACCCCAACGGTGCGCCGCACATCGGACACGCCTACGAGAAAATCGCCACCGACGCGATCGCGCGCTTCAAGCGACTCGACGGCTTCGACGTGCGCTTTTTGACCGGCACCGACGTGCACGGGCTCAAGATGGCGGAAACCGCCGCCAAACAGGGCATCCCCACCGCCGAGCTGGCACGCAAGAACTCCGATGTCTTCCAGGGCATGCAGGAGAAGCTGAACGTCTCGTTCGACCGGTTCATCCGCACCAGCGACGCCGACCACTTCCGCAGCTCCGAAGAGATTTGGCGGCGCATGAACGAGGCCGGCGACATCTACCTGGGCACCTATGCGGGCTGGTACTCGGTGCGCGACGAACGTTTCTTCGGCGAAGACGAGATCACCGAACGCGACGGCGTGCGGGTGGCGATCGAGACCGGCACCCCGGTCACCTGGACCGAAGAACAGACCTACTTCTTCCGGCTGTCGGCCTACGCCGACAAACTCCTGGCGCACTACCAGGCCCACCCCGACTTCATCGGCCCCGATGTGCGACGCAACGAGGTCGTCAGCTTCGTCTCCGGCGGCCTGCGCGACCTGTCCATCTCGCGGACCACGTTCGACTGGGGCGTCCCGGTGCCCGGGCACCCCGACCACGTCATGTACGTGTGGGTCGACGCGCTGACCAACTACCTGACCGGCGCGGGATTCCCCGACACCTCATCGGAGATGTTCCGCCGATACTGGCCCGCCAACCTGCACATGATCGGCAAGGACATCATCCGGTTCCACACCGTGTACTGGCCGGCGTTTCTCATGTCAGCCGGCATCGAACTGCCCGAGCGGGTCTTCGCTCACGGCTTCATCAACGTCAAAGGCGAAAAGATGAGCAAGTCGGTGGGCAACGTGATCGACCCCCTGGCGCTGGTCGACGAATTCGGCGTGGACCAGGTTCGGTACTTCTTACTTCGCGAGATCCCGTTCGGGCAGGACGGCAGCTACAGCGAAGACGGGATCATCGGCCGCATCAACGCCGACCTGGCCAACGAGTTCGGCAACCTCGCGCAGCGCTCGCTGTCGATGGTCGCCAAGAACCTCGAGGGTGTCGTCCCGGCACCGGGCACATTCGATCCCGCCGACCTGGAGTTGCTGGCCAGCGCCGACGGGCTGCTGGAGCGGGTGCGCGGGCACTACGACGCGACCGCACTGCACCTGGCACTGGAAGCCATTTGGTCGGTCCTCGGCGCGGCAAACCGGTACTTCTCGGCGCAGGAACCGTGGGTGCTGCGAAAATCCGACCCCGCCCGGTTCGCCACCGTGCTTTACACAACCCTGGAGGTGGTGCGCATCGCCGCGCTGCTCAGCCAGCCGGTGATGCCCGAGTCAGCGGCCAAGCTGCTGGATCTCCTCGGCCAGCCCGCCGATGAGCGGGAGTTCACCGCGATAGGTACCCGGCTGGCGCCCGGAACCACACTGCCGGCGCCGTCAGGCGTGTTCCCCCGCTACCAGGCGGAGTGACACCCTTCCTTATATATATGTGTGCTGCATCACAGCGTGTCACACTTCCGGGGTCACCGGTGTCTTGAGGTCAGCCCGGCTCGACAGGGAGCCGAGCGACCGAAGGAGGACAGATGACCGCGGACCAGATCCACACCGTCGTGATCGGCGGCGGCTACGCCGGGGTGATGGCGGCCAACCGATTGACCACCGCCACCGGCGTGCAGGTCACTCTGATCAATCCGCGCCGGCAATTCGTCGAGCGCATTCGACTCCACCAGATGGTGATCGGCAAAGACCTCACCGGCAGGATCGCCGCCCAGGAGTTTTCGACCGTCCTCAACCCCGCCGTGACGCTGCTGGTCGACTCCGCCGAGGTGATCGACGCCGCCGCCCGCCGCATCACGCTGGCCTCCGGAGCGAACGTCACCTACGACTACCTGGTCTACGCGGTGGGCAGCACCGGCGCCCTCCCCGCAGAGGTGCCCGGCGCCGTACAGTTCGGCTACCCCCTCGCCGAGTGGGAACAGGCACTTCGGCTGCGTGAACGGCTGACCGACCTGCCGCCGCGGGCACCGATCGTCGTCGTCGGTGCCGGGTTGACCGGAATCGAGGCCGCCGCCGAACTCGCCGAGGCCGGTCGCACCGTGACCCTGGTCGCCAGCACCGTCGCGCCGTCACTGAGCACCCCGGCCCGCCGCTCGGTGTCTAAACGCCTGACCAAGCTCGGCGTCACCGTCGTCAGTGCATCGGTCACCGCGATCAAACCCGACCGCGTGGCGCTGACCGACGGAAGCACCCTGGCCAGCGTGGCCACGGTATGGACCGCGGGGTTCGGCGTACCGGGCCTGGCCGTTGCCAGCGGCCTGACCACCGACCAGATGGGCCGGCTGATCACCGACGAGACACTGACCAGCGTGGACTCCGATCGCATCGTCGCCGCGGGAGACGCGTCGGCTCCGTCGGGCAAGCCCTACCGCATGAGCTGCCAGGCCGCCCTACCGTTGGGCGCCCAAGCAGCGGCCACGGTGCTGGCTCGTATCGCCGGCGCCAAACCCGACAACGCCACCGTGCCGATGACCGGACAGTGCATCAGCCTGGGACGCCGCGCCGGCACCGTGCAGCTTCAACGCTTCGACGACACCCCGGTGAACCTCTACGTTCGCGGTCGCGCCGGCGCGTTCATCAAGGAGCAGGTGTGCCGGTACACGGTGAAGTGGCTGGCCGGCGAAGCCTCCAATCCTGGCTCCTACACGACCTTCAAGGGCCCCGACCGCAGCCCACGGCCGCAACCCGCCGGCGCCCGATGAGCACAGCCGCGCGTGACGAACACGCCGAACGCTTCACCCATCTGCGCCCGCTGCTGTTCACGATCGCCTACGAGATCCTCGGCAGCGCCACCGAATCCGACGACGTGCTGCAGGACAGCTACCTGCGCTGGGCGAAGGTCGACCTGGCCACTGTGGTCGACACGAAGGCCTATCTCGCCCAGCTCGTCACCCGCCACGCGCTCAACGCACGGCGGGCGCAGTCCCGGCGGCGCGAACAGTACATCGGCCCGTGGCTGCCCGAACCGTTACTGACCGAGCAGGACGCCGCGGCCGATGTGGTACTGGCCGAGTCGGTCTCGATGGCGATGCTGGTGGTGCTCGAGACACTGAGCCCTGACGAGCGGGCGGTGTTCGTGCTGCGCGAGGTGTTCGGGTTCGGCCACGACGAAATCGCCGTGGCGGTAGGAAGATCGACAGCCGCGGTACGCCAATTGGCCCACCGCGCCCGCGAACGCGTGCAATCGCGGCGCAAACGATTCGAACCTGCCGACCCGCAGCTGTCGGCCGAGCTCACCAATCGGTTCTTCGTCGCCGCGGCCACCGGCGACCTGAACGGTCTGATGTCGATGCTCGCCCCCAACGTGGTGTGGACCGCCGACAGCGGCGGCAAGGTCAGCGCCGCCCGCAGACCGGTGGCCGGCGCCGAGCGCGTCGCCCGGCTGATCGTGGGCTTGGTGCGCCTGTCCAGCAACGAAGGCCGTGTCGAACCGGCGGTCTACAACAGCGCCCCCGCGCTGCTGCTTTACACGGGTCAGCAGCTGGAAGGGGTGGTCACGTTCGAGATCGCCGACGGTAAGATCGCCCACTTCTACGCGATGCGTAACCCCGACAAGCTCGCCACGGTGACAGTGCCCCGCCAGATCCGCCGCTAGCCCCAGCTCCCAGCCCGCGAGCAGACGCAAAATCGCATCATCGGTGTCCGATCTGTGCGATTTTGCGTCTGCTCGCGCGGCAGGGAAGGCTGAATCGGTGCGCATCGAAAGGCTTGGCGATTTGGGCGACGCCCCGTCGGTGTTGCGCGCGCTGGC
>CAZLTV010000052.1:0-22384 GCA_964562545.1 uncultured Mycobacterium sp.
GATCATGGCCAAGGATATTCCGCTGTCGGGTATCACCGATCCCAACCATGAGCGGTACAAGGAAGCGGCCGAGGTTCGCGGCCTGATCGACACCGATCCCGACGTGCGAACCATCTACGAGACCGCGCGTGGGCTGGAGGGGCTGGTCCGCAACGCAGGTGTGCACGCGTGCGCGGTGATCATGAGTTCCGAGCCGCTCATCGACGCGATCCCGCTGTGGAAGCGGCCGCAGGACGGCGCGGTGATCACGGGCTGGGATTACCCGTCATGTGAGGCCATCGGTCTGCTGAAGATGGACTTCCTCGGGCTGCGGAACCTGACGATCATCGGGGACTGCATCCAGAACATCAAAGCCAACAAGGGAATCGATGTCGACCTGGAAACACTGGAGCTCGACGACCCCAAGGCCTATGAGCTGCTTGGCCGTGGCGACACGTTGGGGGTCTTTCAGCTCGACGGCGGGCCGATGCGCGATCTGCTGCGTCGCATGCAGCCCACCGAGTTCAACGACATCGTGGCCGTGCTGGCGCTGTATCGGCCCGGTCCGATGGGGATGAACGCGCACAACGATTACGCGGACCGCAAGAATGGCCGTCAGCCGATCAAGCCTATCCATCCCGAGCTCGAGGAGCCGCTGGCTGAAATCCTCGCCGAAACCTACGGTCTGATCGTCTACCAAGAGCAGATCATGTTCATCGCCCAGAAGGTCGCCTCCTACACGATGGGCAAGGCCGACGCGCTGCGTAAGGCGATGGGCAAGAAGAAGCTGGAGGTGCTCGAGGCCGAGTACAAGGGCTTCTACGAGGGCATGACGAACAACGGCTTCTCCGAGGCGGCGGTGAAAGCGTTGTGGGACACCATTCTTCCGTTCGCCGGGTATGCGTTCAATAAGTCGCACGCGGCCGGCTATGGGCTGGTGTCGTATTGGACGGCCTATCTGAAGGCCAACTACCAGGCCGAGTACATGGCTGGGCTGCTCACCTCGGTCGGCGACGACAAGGACAAGGCCGCGGTATATCTGGCCGACTGCCGGCGTCTGGGGATCACCGTGCTGCCTCCGGATGTCAACGAGTCGGTGCAGAACTTCGCCTCGGTGGGTGACGACATCCGGTTCGGATTGGGCGCGGTGCGCAACGTGGGCGCCAATGTCGTTTCCTCCCTGGTGAATACCCGTACGGAGAAGGGTAAGTTCACTGATTTTTCCGACTACTTGAACAAGATCGACATCGCGGCCTGTAACAAGAAGGTGACGGAGTCGCTGATCAAGTCGGGGGCTTTCGATTCGCTGGGGCATCCGCGAAAGGGCTTGTTCCTGGTGCACACCGATGCCGTCGAGTCGGTGCTGGGAACCAAGAAGGCCGAAGCGATGGGACAGTTCGACCTGTTCGGCGGTGCAGGTGGCGACGACTCGGTGGACTCTGTCTTCACGATCAAGGTTCCCGACGAAGAGTGGGAGGACAAGCACAAACTCGCGCTCGAACGAGAGATGCTCGGACTTTACGTGTCCGGGCATCCGCTTAACGGCATCGCTCACCTGCTGGCTGCTCAGGTTGACACCCAGATCCCGGCAATTCTGGATGGTGATATCGCCAACGAGACCCAGGTCCGGGTGGGCGGCATATTGGCTTCGGTGAACCGTCGTGTCAACAAGAACGGGTTGCCGTGGGCATCGGCTCAGATTGAAGACCTCACCGGCGGTATCGAGGTGCTGTTCTTCCCGCAGACCTATTCGATGTTCGGCGCCGAGATCGCCGACGACGTCGTCGTGCTGATCGGAGCCAAGGTCGCCATTCGTGACGACCGGATTTCGTTGATCGCCAACGAGCTCATCGTCCCGGACTTCACGAGCGCGCAGGCCAACCGTCCGGTCGCGGTGAGCCTGCCGACGCGGCAGTGCACCGTCGACAAGGTGACAGCACTCAAACAGGTGTTGGCCCGCCACCCCGGCACCGCACAGGTTCATCTGCGGCTGATCAGCGGTGAGCGCATCACCACCCTGGAGTTGGATCAGTCCCTTCGGGTGACCCCCTCGTCGGCGTTGATGGGTGACCTCAAGGAACTGCTGGGGCCGGGCTGCTTGGGTGGCTGACCGGCGCCCGGGCGTCGGACTGAGCGCCTGGCGATTCGTCACCACGTTCGGGGTCATCAGCCTGCTCGCCGATGTGGTCTACGAGGGCGCTCGCTCGATCACCGGGCCGCTGCTGGCCTCGTTGGGGGCCACTGCGGTGGTCGTCGGATTGGTCACCGGTGTCGGCGAGGCAGCGGCACTTGTTCTGCGGGTGGTTTCCGGCCCGCTGGCCGACCGCACAGGTCATTTCTGGGCATGGGTGGTCAGCGGTTATTTCCTGACCGTGGTCACCGTGCCGTTTCTCGGGGCGGTCGGTGTGTTGTGGGCGGCCGCTGCGTTGGTGATCGCTGAGCGGGTCGGTAAGGCGGTGCGCAGCCCGGCCAAAGACACGTTGTTGTCGCACGCGACGGCGGTGACCGGTCGTGGTCGCGGATTCGCTGTCCACGAGGCAATGGATCAAGTGGGTGCGTTCCTTGGCCCGCTCGCGGTGGCGGGCATGCTGGTGGTGTTCGCGGGCGACTATGCCCCTACGTTCGCTCTTCTGGCGGTGCCCGGAATCGCCGTGTTGGTTCTGCTCGGATGGTTGCGGGCCCGGGTTCCCGAACCGGCTGCCTACGAGGTGTATTCCCGGCCGGAGTCCGGTCCCGCAGTGTCGCAACGTTTTCTGCGTTCGCTGCCCAGGGCCTTCTGGATCTACGCGGGCTTTTCGGCAGCCACCATGATGGGTTTCACGACCTTCGGGGTGTTGTCGTTTCACCAGGTGGAAAAGGGCATCGTGGCTGTGGCGGTGGTGCCGGTGATCTATGCGGCGGCGATGGCGGCCGACGCGGTCGCAGCGCTGCTCACGGGCTGGGCCTATGACCGTCGTGGGGCCCGGGTGCTCGGCGCCTTGCCGGCGCTGGCCGCGCTGGTGCCGGTGCTGGCGTTCAGTAGTCACCTTGTGTGGGTTGTGGCGGGGGCTTTGGTCTGGGGTGCCGCTGTCGGGATCCAGGAGTCCACACTGCGTGCGGTGGTCGCCGACCTCGTGGAGCCGGCACGGCGGGCAACCGCATACGGCGTGTACGCGGCCGTCATCGGTGTTGCGGCCGCCGGCGGGGGAGCGTTGACGGGGTTGCTGTACTCGCAGTCGGTGACGGCGCTGATCGCGGTAGTGGTTGGGGTGCAGTGCGGGGCGCTCGGTGTGCTGCCCTTCGTGCGTCGTGCGGCGGGTTCGGCGGCCAGCTGAGCGTGGATCGCGCCGCGAGTCGGCAGACCATGCGATGCCAGCGCGATGGTCTAAATGCTGATGACGGTGGCGCCCTCGAGGGTGAAGCGCAGGTAGGCCTCGCGGGCGGCTTCCAGCTGAATCCCTCGTTTGGCGAGCGCTTCGGTGGCGCCCAGGGATAGGGCGAAGTTCAGGCACGCGCTGACCGGGACGTCGGCGGCGACGAGGGCGTCGATCGCGGTGTTGAAATCTGTGCGGCGCTCATCGGTGAGCGCTCGTTGCGCCCCGGCGAAGACGAACACTTCCAGGGCAACTCCGCGCCCGGCTGCGACCTCGTGGATGCGCCGGGCCACCGTTGTGCCGCCGATCAGTGAGTCCGTATCGGCCCGGACGATGTTGATGACCGTCTTCACTCGGCGATGTCAGCCCCGATGCGACAGCAGGCCGAGGCTGATCCAGGCGAGCGTCGCGACGCCGGCTCCGCTGAGCACTGCGGGGGCCGCCGCTGCGGTGACCACGGCGACGACGCCGAACACCAGGATGCCTATCAGTAGGGACACCACCTTGTAGGTGGGCCAGGGCACATCCGCGATCGACACTGTCGCACCTGAACGAGCCGCGGCGTCGCGGAAGTGTTCGGCGGTGGTCATATCATCAAGATAGCTCGTAGGAAAGATTTCGGAAAGCCGAAACACTGATTTTGGCACATCGATTTCGATAGCCTGGCTAGGTGCCTCTCACTGGAGATTATGAACCCAGCACCGCCGACTGGGCCCGGGAAAACGCCGAGGAATATATGCAGTCCGGCGGAACCAGGGGAGCCCTGGTCAGGGGCCTGCCGGTGATTCTGTTGACCACCCTCGGCGCGAAGACCGGCAAGATTCGCAAGACCCCGCTGATGCGCGTTGAACACGGCGGCGAGTACGCGATCGTGGCGTCGCTAGGCGGCGCCCCGAAACACCCGGTCTGGTACTACAACGTCAAAGCTCACCCTCGCGTCGAACTACAGGACGGGACCGTCAGCAAGGACTACGACGCCCGCGAGGTGTTCGGCGACGAAAAGGCGATCTGGTGGGAGCGCGCCGTCGCCGCGTTTCCCGACTACGCCGACTACCAGCAAAAGACCGACCGCCAGATCCCGGTGTTCGTCTTGAGCCCGGTGTCGTAGGCCGCACCGGGCGGGCGGTGACGGGGTGCTGGTCATCGCATCCTGGTCATCCGGTGAGGTGCCCCACCGCCTCGCCGTAACCGGTTAGGAACAGGGCAAACATCCGTGGCACCATTGACCGGTGTCCGCTGAACTGAGCCAGAAACCACGAACGGCGCCGCCGACATCTCCGGTGTCCGCGGCCGACGTCGAGCTGGCCGCACAGCGAATTATGGGCGTGGTTTCGCCGAGCCCGTTGCAGTATTGCGAGCGACTGTCGCAGATCACCGGTGCGCACGTGTACCTCAAGAGGGAGGACCTGCAGGTCGTGCGGTCCTACAAGCTGCGCGGCGCCTACAACCTGTTGATGCAGCTCAGCCCCGAAGAGAAGGCCGCCGGTGTGGTGTGTTCGTCGGCCGGCAACCACGCGCAGGGCTTCGCTCTGGCCTGCCGTTCGATGGGCATCCACGGCCGTGTCTATGTGCCGGCCAAGACTCCCAAGCAGAAACGTGACCGGATCCGCTTCCACGGAGGCGACTACATCGAGCTCATCGTCGGCGGAAAGACCTACGACGTGGCCGCCGAGGCGGCCCGCGCCGACGTCGCGGCCACTGGGGCCACGCTGGTGCCGCCTTACGACGACGTTCGGACCATGGCAGGTCAGGGGACCATCGCCGTCGAGGTGCTCGAGCAACTCGATGTCGAACCCGACCTGATGATCGTGCCGGTCGGCGGCGGGGGCTGTATCAGTGGCATCACCTCTTACCTGGCCGAACACACCACCCGGACTTCGATCCTCGGTGTCGAGCCGGCTGGGGCCGCCTCGATGCTGGCGGCGCTGGCGGAGGGTGTTCCGGTGACGCTGGAACACGTCGACCAGTTCGTCGACGGCGCGGCCGTGGCGCGGGCGGGTGCTCTGCCGTTCGCGGCGTTGTCGGCGGCCGGCGATATGGTGTCGATCACCTCGACGGACGAGGGCGCGGTGTGTACGGCGATGCTTGACCTCTACCAGAACGAGGGGATCATTGCCGAACCGGCGGGTGCGCTGTCGGTTGCCGGGCTGTTGGAGGCCGACATCGAACCGGGTTCGACGGTGGTGTGCCTGATCTCCGGCGGCAACAACGACGTGTCTCGCTACGGCGAGGTGCTGGAGCGCTCGCTGGTGCATCTGGGTCTCAAGCACTACTTCCTGGTCGATTTTCCGCAGGAGCCGGGGGCGTTGCGTCGGTTCCTCGACGGCGTCTTGGGCCCCAACGACGACATCACCTTGTTCGAGTACGTCAAGCGCAACAACCGGGAGACCGGTGAGGCGCTCGTCGGGATCGAGCTCGGCTCGGCCGCCGACCTCGACGGATTGGTGCACCGCATGTCGACTTCGGAGTGCCATGTCGAGCGGCTGGCGCCGAATTCGCCGGTCTACCGCTACCTGACCTGACCGAATCGGCTACGCAGCGCCGATGCTCACTCCGGTAGCCAGTTGTTTCCTGCCAGCTTGAGCTCTGCTACGTCGAGGGTTGGCTTGATGCCGGAATCCGGTGCGAGGCCGTGCTTTTCGAGGACGTACCGCAGCGTCTCTGCGGAGTCGATATTCAGCGGGCTCGACACCCACATGGCATAGGGCAGGTTGATGAACCGGCTCTCGCGGACCGCTTTGAGGTCCCGACTGGCGGGGTTGCTTCGGAGGGCCGCGATCTTTTCCTCGACGGTTTGGCCTGGGTAGTCGACGAACACGATGAGGTCTGGGTCTGCGGTGGTGATCCGTTCCCAGCTTACGGTTGTCCAGGTGTCGCTGATGTCTTCGGTGGCGTTGCGCGCACCGGCGGCGTCGATGATTCCCTGTGGTCCGCCGAAGGCTCCGGAGGAGAACACGGTGTCGGAGCCGCTGTCGAACACGAAGACGGTGGGTTTGTTCTCGGGCTGCGGTGCGGCACGGAGGGCTTCCAGCCTTGCGGCGATGTCGTCGGCTGCCCGAGAGCCCGTGTCGGGATGTCCGGTGAGGGTTCCGATGTTGCGCAGGTCGGTGTCGAGCGCGACCCACGGGTCCATGGTGCCGCGGATCGCCTGCCCTTCGGCCTGCCGGCATGCCTCGGACAACTGGTAGACGGCGATGCCATGCCCCGCAAGGATTTCGGGTGTGATCCCTCGTTCCTCACCCATGCCGTAGTTGTATCCGGCGAAAAGGACCTGTGGATTGGCGCCGACAATGTTCTCCAGAGTCGGCCGGTCCGGCGTGACCTCGTTGAGACCATCCACCTGCGAACCGTATTCGAGGCGGAGCACGTCGATGTCGCGGGTCATGGAGCTGACCGCGGTTATTTCGGGCCGAGCGCCGGCTGCCAGCGCGATCGCGATCATCCCTCCGTCATTGACGAACAGCCGCTCGAGCGGCTGTTCGTAGGTGACTTCCTCGCCGCAATTGGTGACGGTCACGGTGTCCGACGCTGCGGATACATCGGTTTCCGACGTGCACGCCGCGGTCATGACGACTACGAGGCCGGAAACAGCCAGGCCGGTGCGTAGTGCTCTGCGCTGGAGGTTCTGCGCCACGGTAATATTCCTCACGATCTGTTGGATGTCGGGTCGGCGTGGGTGAGCAAGAGATGGGATCGGCCTGTCGCGGGATGGACGATGATGTCGCCGGCCACGCCGAAGATCTGCCGCAACAGGCTCGGATTCAGAACCTCGGTGGGTGGCCCGTGAGCGTAGACCCCGCCGTCGGCGACGACGGCGACCGCGTCGAAATGCCTTAGCACCAGGTCGAGGTCGTGCATGGCGGCGACGACGGTGCACTTGAGGTCGTCGATAATCTGCATGAATCTCAGCCGCCATGCGGCGTCGAGGTGGTTGGTGGGTTCGTCGAGGACAAGTGCCGCAGTTCGCTGCGCCAATGCGCGGGCGAGCACGACGCGGTGGCGTTCACCGCCGGACAGTTCTACGCATGATCGACTTCGCCACTCGTACAGGCCGACGGCGTTCAGGGCGTGGTCGATGATCGCCCGGTCTCCGACGACAGAACCCGACCACGGGTTTCGGTACGGAGTCCTACCGAGTCCGACGGCCTCGGCAACGGTCAGCTCACCCGAAGGCCGCTCTTCCTGCCCGACTACGGCTATGGTGCGTGCCCGGTGTCGGGCGGGCATTCGGTACAGATCTTCGTCGTCGACGCAGATCGTCCCCGATGCTGGTGCGTCGAGACCGGACAGCGCCCGTAGCAGGGTGGTTTTGCCAGCGCCGTTGGGCCCGATGACCGCCAACCGGGTCGCGGCGGGCACGGTCAGTTCCACATCGGAGACCACGGTCCTGCTGCCGCGTCGGCATTGGACGCCGTGCGCGCTGATCGAAATGCTGGCCATCCTGGAGAAGATCTCGGCTGTGCTCATGTGCTGTTGCCGAACTCGTAGCGGCGTCGCCCCATCAGGTACAGAAACACCGGCGCGCCGACGAGGCCGGTGATGATGCCCAACGGCATCTCTCGTGGCGCCGCCACCTCTCGCGAGATCACGTCGACCCACACCAGGAAGAGCGCTCCGGCGCAGACCGCGACCGGCAGCATTGCGCGGTGGGTGGCACCTACGACCATCCGCGCCGCATGAGGCACGATGAGGCCGACGAACCCGATGCCGCCGGACACAGCGACCAGTACCCCGACGAGCACGGCCTGGACCACGAACAATGCGTTGCGCAACGTTCGCACCGGCACCCCGAGAGACGTTGCTGTGTCAGCGCCCACGGAGTACGCGTCGAGCCACGAGTGGATGAGCAGCGCAGCAGTGAACGAAACCAGCACTACGGCTGCGGTGAGCGGGACCTTCGCCCACGTCGCTCCGGCAACGCTGCCCAGCAGCCAGAACATCACGCTTTCGGCGGCGTGCGGATCGCCGGCAGTGAAAACGAGCAGCGACGACAGCGCCATGAACGCCGAGGAAAGCACCACCCCGCACAGGATTAGACGCAGTGCGGTGAGACTGCCCTGGGCGCGCGCCACCGTGTACACGGTGAGCGTTGCTATCAAGGAGCCGATGAGCGCCGCTCCGGACAGTGCCCAGACACCCAGTGCTGAGAGCGCTCCAAGGGTTATCACCGCCGTTGCGCCCACTGCCGCCCCTGCCGACACACCGAGCAAATAGGGTTCGGCCAGCGGGTTTCGGACTAGTGCCTGCATGAGGGCACCGGCTAACGCCAGACCCGCACCGACACAGGCTGCCAGCACCGAACGCGGCAAACGTAGTTCCCAGATGATGGTGTCGTATCCGGTATGAGCCGTGGCGCCGGTGAACCGGCCGACGACTACACGCCAGACATCGCTGAACGGAATGTCTTCGGCACCGAAGGCGACCGAGACAACGATGCTCATGACCGTGAGGACGGCGAGTGCGGCGGTCAGCGCAACAACCGGCGCACGGCGAACACCGGCAACCGAGGTCTTGTCGTCGCGATGGAGTGTTGCCTCGCTGAGAGTCACTGTTGGACTGTTCGCCGAGGCAGCGGGGAGAATGCGGTGTGTGGCCCGCCAAGGGTGATGAGCAAGCTCTTGCCTCGCTATGCCGGGGTATCTAAACGCGAGATACACGGTGGACTCAACTGCGAACGGCAGGTATTCGGACTCGGGATCGCTTGCACTCCAACGGCTTCCCGGAGATTCTCCGGTGGCCGCTGTCGAGCACGTCTCCCATACCGTTGCGCGTCAGTCCCGGACTCTCACCGGGTTCCCTGGCACCCGCAATGCACGGATGTAACCGTTCTCAACAGCGCAGGCTATCTCATCACCGCCACGGCTGAGCCTCCAGCATCAGTAAAATGCGGGCCGAGACCATGAAATCCCAGCGGACACCGCCCGAATCCGGCGTGCCAGTGCACCGTCAGGGTGCTCCGACGCGCCTGATTCACCCGCAGCCGGACCGGAAATGCTGGTGCGGTAGGTGCAGACGTGCTCGTTTTCCTGGAAGTTGGTATGGGAACCTCGCCTTTCGGCGAGGTTTCCATACCTTCGTCCGGGTAGGTGTGGGCTCAGCGGCTCCGTCGGCGGCGACTGGGTAGGCATAGGTCACCTGGCGTGTGACCGGTTCGGCGACGCTAGCTCGTGCGCAGGACGGCGAACGACCACCCGGGCAATTCGGTGCTGTGCTCGTCGATCGCCGGCGAACCCCACGCGAGAACCAATTCGCCGCTCACCGGAACCGGGGCAGGGGAGTCGCCGAGGTTGTACGCGATCGCCAGGGATCCGCGGCGCAGCACCAGCCACCGGTGTTCTTCGTCGTAGTCGACCCGCAGATCGTCCAGCCAGAAGTCCGCGAGATCGGGTTCGGCGCCGCGCAACGCGATCAGGTTCCGGTACAGCGCGTGCAGGCGGGCATGCTCACCGACATCGAGCTCCGGCCAGTCGAGCTTGGACCGTTCGAAGGTGAGCGGGTCCTGCGGGTCGGGCACCTCGGAGGCGTCCCACCCGTGCTCGGCGAACTCGTTGCGACGGCCGTTGCGGGTGGCTTCGGCCAGCTCCGGTTCCGGGTGCGAGCTGAAGAACTGGAAGGGTGTCGAGGCGCCCCACTCCTCGCCCATGAACAGCATCGCGGTGAACGGGGTCAGCAGCGCCAGTGCGGCTTTGACCGCCAGTTGGCCCGCGTTCAGGTACGCCGACGGCCGGTCGCCGACGGCGCGGTTTCCAACTTGGTCGTGGGTGCTGGTGTAGGCCAGCAGTCGGCAGCCGGGAATCGTCGAGGTGTCCAGCGTTCTGCCGTGTCTGCGACCGCGGAACGAGGAGTAGGTGCCGGCGTGGAAGTAGCCATTTTTGAGGGTGTGGGCCAGGGTCTGCAGCGAGCCGAAATCACCGTAGTAGCCCTGCCGCTCACCCGACACCGCGGCGTGGATCGCATGGTGGATGTCGTCGTCCCATTGCGCGGTCATGCCCAGCCCGCCGGCCTCGCGAGGGGTGATCAACCGGGGATCGTTGAGATCGCTTTCGGCAACCAACGACAGCGGACGCCCCACTTGTGTTGCCAGCGCATCGGTTTCGGCCGACATCTCCTCGAGGATATGGACGGCGGTGGTGTCCACCAGGGCGTGCACTGCGTCCAGGCGCAGACCGTCGGCATGGAAGTCGCGCATCCAGCGTAGTGCGCAGTCCAGGATATAGCGGCGCACCTGATCGGAGCCCGCATCGGCGATATTGATCGACTCGCCCCATGGGTTGGAGCCGCGCGACTGATAGGGCCCGAATTCGGGCAGATAGTTACCCGACGGCCCGAGATGGTTGAAAACGGCGTCGATGAGTACACCTACCCCGCGCGCATGGCAGGCGTCGACGAAGCGAATCAGTGCGTCCGGGCCGCCGTAGGGTTCGTGCACCGCGTACCAGAGCACGCCGTCGTAACCCCAGCCGTGAGTGCCGCTGAACGCGTTGACCGGCATGACCTCGACGAAATCCACACCCAGGTCGACCAGGTAGTCGATCTTGTCGATCGCAGAGTCGAAAGTGCCTTCGGCAGTGAAGGTGCCGATATGCAACTCGTAGATCACCGCACCCTCGACAGACCGGCCGCGCCAGCCGCCGTCTGACCACGCATCCGGTGGCGGTTGCCACAGTGCTGAGCGTCCGTGGACTCCGTCGGGTTGGCGTGGTGAGCGTGGATCGGGCAACACCTTCGGGTTGTCGCCGAGCACAAAGCCGTACCGCGCGTCCTGCGGCGCGTCGACGGTGGTTTGCCACCAGCCGCCTTCACCGCGGTCCATCGGATGCAGGGTGCCCTCGACGTCAAGGCGCACCCGGTCCGGACGCGGCGCCCACACCGCGAATTCGTGCTCAGGCATCGGCACGCACCAACAACGCGACCGGCAGATCGCTGAACAACTCGTCCGCCGGCACCCGGCCGCTTCGACGGGCGCCGGAGAGGATTTCGGTCCACATCCCATCGGGTAGCGTCACCGCGGCGTCGCCCCAGCCGGTTTCGGTCAGCCGCACCGTCCACCGGCTGACCGCCACCAGCACATCGTCACCCCGCAGGAACGCCACGATGTGCTCGGCGGCCGCGCCGTCGGCGCGCACCGGCTGGTACCCGCCGGCAAGGAACGTCGCCGGCCGTTCGCGGCGCAGACCCAGTGCTGCGCGCACTACCCGAATCTTGGGGTGCGCCATGTCGGCCAGCGCGGTGCGACGTTCGGCGTAGTCGACCGGGCGTCGGTTGTCGGGGTCGACGAGGCTGTCCTCCCACAGCTCGGTGCCCTGATAGACATCGGGGATCCCGGGGGCGGTGAGCGCGATCAGCTTCTGGCCCAGCGCGTCGGAGTGGGTGTGCGCGGCCAGCCTGGCCACCAGCTCGGTCAACTCGGCAGCCACCGGTCCGTCGATGACGTCGTCGATCCAACGGTGCACCGCATCCTCGAAGCCGGTATCGGGGTCCTGCCAGGTGGTGTGCACGGCGGCCTCGCGGATCGCCTTTTCGGCGTAGGAATGCAGCCGCTGACGCAGATCGGTGCTGACCTTCCCGTCGAGCGGCCAGACCCCGAAGATGTTCTGCAGCAAAAACATTGCGGTCATCGTGTCCGGCGGTGGCGTGCTGCGCTGGCAGTCGCGCGCCAGCTCCGACCACAGCACGGGGACCTGCGACAGCATCCCGATCCGGGCGCGCACATCCTCGCCGCGCTTGGTGTCGTGGGTGCTCAGGGTCGTCATCGCCTGCGGCCACAGCGCAGCGCGCACGGCGGCGCGCCGATGGAACTCCGCGGCGCTGACACCGAAGTGGTCGGGTTCGCCGCCCACTTCGTTGAGGCTGACAAGCCGCGAGTCGCGGTAGAACAGGCAATCCTCCATCGCCTTGGCGGTAGCGGCGCCGCACAGCTGCTGCAGTCGGGCTCCGACTTCGTCGCGCAGCGTCAGTGCGGCGCTGAGCAGCTCCAGCGGACGCGCAAATTCCTCGTCCTCGGAGACTGTCTCGGCGAGGGCGACCGAGAGTACCTGTGACAGAGACCGGTAGTCGCAGCGGTACACGTCGATGTGGCTGAGCAGCGCGGCGATCGACTCGGGCAGACGTTCGTGGTCGGATCCGGTCGCGGTGACCACGGCGCGATGCAGCCGCGCCAGTTCGCTGGCCAGTGTCTCGGTCACCGCCTGCCGCTTGAGTCGATGGGCCTCGACCGTGGACGACGCATAGTCGAGGCCGGCCGATTCGGCTAGTGCAGTCAGCGATTCGAACCCGCTGGGGTCGACGAACAGGCCGCCTGCTTCGCGCAGCGCGTCATAGCCGGTGGTGCCCTGCACCGCAAGGCTGGGGTCCAGTGCCTCGTCGACAGCCAGGATCTTCTCGATCACGATCCAGGCCTCAGGTCCGGTGAGCTCGCGCAGCCACTGCAGATACCTTGTCGGGTTGGATAAGCCGTCCGGGTGGTCGATGCGTATCCCGTCGACCAGCCCCTCGGCGAACCACCTGCCGACCTCGGTGTGGGTGGCGTCGAAGACCTCCCGGTCCTCCTGGCGCAGACCGGCCAGCGAGGTGATGGAGAAAAACCGCCGATACCCACATACCCCGTTTCGCCAGCCGGTCAGCCGGTAGGGCTGACGGTCGTGCACCTGGGCGCCGGTGCCGCCTGCGGTGCCCGGGCTGATCGGGAACTCCAGGTCGCCGAGCCGCAGCGAGTCGCCCTCGACCCGCAGGTCGGCGATATCAGCATCAGATCCCAGTACCGGCAACAGGATTCGAGAGTCGGGGTCGGCGGACCAGTCGATGTCGAAGAAATGCGCGAAAGCGGACTGGCGCCCATGTGTTAGAACGTCCCACCACCACCGGTTCTGGCGTGGGCTGTCGACACCGACGTGGTTGGGCACGATATCGACGATTATGCCCAGCCCGGCGGCCTCGGCCGAGGCCGCCAGCTTCGCGAATCCCTCGGCACCGCCCAGTTCGTCCGACACCGTCGTGGGGTCGGTGACGTCATAGCCGTGGCTGGATCCTTCGGTGGCGGTGAGAATGGGGGACAGGTACAGATGGGAGATGCCAAGTTCGGCGAGGTAGTCGACCAGCTTCTCGGCGTCGGCGAACGTGAACGGCTGTCCACTGGCCCGCCCCCGCATCTGCAGCCGGTAGGTCGACGTCAAGAGCATGGTCAAGCTGTTTTACGCAAGACGAGGATCGATCGCGCCGCGAGTGACACCTTTTCCCCTGCCGCCACCGTGATATCGGTGGACCCGGTCGGGTCTGCGGTGTCCACGTCGGCAACCCATTGCTTGGCGTAGCTTCGCTTGGGCATCACGAAATCCTCGACGTGGTCATGGGCGTTGAAGCACAACAGGAACGTGTCGTCGACGACCCGTTCACCGCGCGCGTTGGGGGCGAAGATGGCCTCACCGTTGAGAAAGACCGCCACGCAGGTGCCCAGCCCGGCCCCCCAGTCCTCGTAGTCCATCTCCTTGCCCGACGGTGTGAGCCATGAGATGTCGCGGATCTGGTCTCCGGTGCGGATCGGCTTTCCCTCGAAGAACCGCCTGCGCTTGAACACCGGGTGGTCCTTGCGGAACTTCACCATCTTGCGAGTGAATTCCAGCAGGTCGGCGTTGGTGTCGCACAGTGTCCAGTCCATCCAGGACAGTTCGGAGTCCTGGCAGTAGACGTTGTTGTTGCCGCGCTGGGTCCGGCCGATCTCGTCGCCGTGCGCGATCATCGGCGTGCCCTGCGAGAGCATCAGCGTGGCAATGACGTTGCGCATCTGCTGGCCCCTCAGCGCGAGGATGTCCGGGTCGTCGGTGGGGCCCTCCACACCGCAGTTCCACGACCTGTTGTGGCTTTCGCCGTCGCGGTTATCCTCGCCGTTGGCTTCGTTGTGTTTCTCGTTGTAGGACACCAGGTCTGCCAGCGTGAATCCGTCGTGGCAGGTGACGAAGTTGATGCTGGCCGACGGCCGGCGACCCGTCGCTTCGTAGAGGTCCGACGACCCGGTCAGTCGGGACGCGAACTCTCCCAGTGTCGCGGGCTCTCCCCGCCAGTAATCACGCACGGTATCGCGATACTTCCCGTTCCATTCGGTCCACAAACCTGGGAAGTTGCCGACCTGGTACCCGCCTTCGCCGATATCCCACGGTTCGGCGATGAGTTTGACCTGACTGACCACCGGGTCCTGCTGAACGAGGTCGAAGAAGGCGCTCAGCCGGTCCACGTCATAGAACTCACGGGCCAGCGTGGAGGCGAGGTCGAACCGGAATCCGTCGACGTGCATGTCGGTGACCCAGTACCGCAGCGAATCCATGATCAGTTGCAGCGTGTGGGGATGACGGGCGTTGAGGCTGTTGCCGGTTCCGGTGAAGTCCTTGTAGTACCGCGGGTCGCCGTCGAGCAGCCGATAGTAGGCCGCGTTGTCGATCCCGCGGAAGTTCAGTGTGGGGCCGAGGTGGTTGCCTTCCGCGGTGTGGTTGTAGACCACGTCGAGGATGACCTCGATGCCTGCCTCGTGGAACGTGCGCACCATGGATTTGAACTCGGCCACGGCGCCACCGGCGTGCTTGGTGGCCGCATACTGCTCGTGCGGGGCGAAGAAGCCGAAGGTGTTGTACCCCCAATAGTTTCGCAATCCCAGATCGAGCAGCCGATGATCGTGGAGGAACTGGTGGACCGGCATCAACTCGATAGCTGTGACGTTGAGCGACTTGAGGTGATCGATGATCACCGGATGCGCCAGCCCGGCGTAGGTGCCGCGCTGCTCCTCGGGGATGGCTGGGTGGGTCTGCGTCATGCCCTTGACATGGGCCTCGTAGATCACCGTCTCGTGGTAGGGCGTGCGTGGTGCACGATCGGAGCCCCACTGGAAGAACGGGTTGATCACGACGCTGGTCATGGTGTGGCCGAGGGAGTCGACGTGGGGTGGGACGCCGCCGGTGACGAGGTCGTCGGCCTTCAGGTCGTAGGAGAACAGCGCTTGGCTGAAGGTGAACTCGCCGTGAAAGGACTTGCCGTACGGATCGAGCAACAATTTGCTCGGATCGCAACGGTGTCCGGATGACGGGCTCCATGGCCCGTGCACCCGGTAGCCGTAGCGCTGGCCCGGGGTGACGGTCGGCAAGTAGCAGTGCCAGACGTAGCCGTCGACCTCGTCGAGCTCGATTCTGCTCTCCCGGCCGTCCTTGCCGATTAGGCACAGCTCGACCCGCTCGGCGACCTCGGAGAACAGCGAGAAGTTCGTGCCGGCGCCGTCGTAGGTTGCACCGAGTGGGTAGGACGCGCCGGGCCAGACGGTGGGAACCGATGTCGAACCGAAAGACGACATCAGTCCTTCCACCACCCGGTGATGGCCGCGATCTGTCGGCCCAGCTCTGGGGCCATCGTCCGCATGTAGGTCGCCGACAAGTGATGTGAGTCGTGATAGATCAGCACATTTCCCTCCACTGCGCGGCAAACCTCGGCACGGCACACCGCTTCAGTCATATCCAGGGGTTTCAGGTTGGGGAAACGGCCGACGAAGTCGAGAGTCGGGTTGTGGTCAGATAATGCCATCGAGCGGTCCATCCCGCAGGACGCCGCGTCGCCGCCGTCGGCCAGACAGTCCCTGGGACGGAACGGATCGCGGTCCTCGTCGAGGATCCAAGGCGTGTCCCGCATAGCCAGCACCGGGATGTCGTTGTCGAAGAACTGCTGCCAAATTCCGACGTAGGTGGCCGGCATGACATCGCCGTCCTTGACGTTCCACGGCCGCGTCGAGGTGGTGAACACATAGTCGGGCCGGTCGGCGATCAACGCCGCCATCGCCTTCTGGTTCCAGGTGTGACAGTTGGGATCACGCTTGGTGGTGCCCATGATCAACGGGGCTTCCTCGGTGGTCAGCGGGCAGCCCATCTTCAGGTACGTGACCACTTTGAAGTGGTGCATGCGTCCCAGCAGGTCCAGCGCGGTGATCCAGTGCTCGGCGTGGGATCCGCCGGCCAGCGCGATGGTGCGGCTGGCGTCGGGATCGCCGTATGTGCAGTTGACCAGGCCGACGTTGGAGAAGTCGCTGATGCAGTGATCGGTGGTGGAGACCGGAAGGTCTTCTTTGGCCTCGAGCACGGTCGGGCGCATCGGTAACTTCGGGACTCTGGCGTCTTCGACGAGGGCCCGCGCGCCCGGGTAGTCGCGCGACGAAAGCCCGGCGAGTTCTTTGCCGTCGGCGCGCAATACGGTCACGTGTTCTCGCCATCCGAACGAGGTCGCGGTCAGGGCCACCCCGAGCAATGCGACGGTGGAACCGAGCACGATTGTCGGCCGGCGCAGCCGTACCCGCAGCGGTAGCGCCGGCGCAGCTACCGCAACTGAGGACCGGCTGCGCATGCGCAGCGGATCTTCGACGTAGTGGGTGGTCAGCCAGGCCAGCAGGCCGGAGACAGCCAGGATGGCGGCCCCCTCGAGGAAAGTGACCCGGGTATTGCCGGTGTAAACCAGGTAGAAGATCAGCAGCGGCCAGTGCCACAGGTACAGCGAGTAGGCCATTGCGCCGAGCGCGACGAAGGGCTTGCTCGCCATCAGTCGGTTCGGCGCCGGGATGCGTCCGCCCGCGTGCGGGTCGGCGTACCGGTTGGCCGCTGACAGCACGAACAGCAGCGTGGCGACCACGGGCACCAGGGCCCATGGGCCGGGGAATTCGCGGACGCCGTCGATCAGTGCGCCGCAGGACAGGATTACCGCCAGCGCTGCGATCGCCATCGTGGTGCGTAGCCACATCGGGCAGCGAAGGTAGGGCACGAGAGCGCCCACCAGCACACCGACCAGTAGCTCCCAGGCGCGAGCGAAACTGTTGTAGTAGGCCGTGGCCTGATCGGCGTTGTGCGCGATGACTGCGTAGACGAACGACGCGATGGTCAGCGCACTGATCAGCACCACGAACGCGGCCCGTAGGTGCTTGCCGAAGAGCCGTCGGAACAGGAATGCGAACAGCACGACCAGTGCCAGGAAGGCGATGTAGAACTGGCCCTGCACCGACATCGACCAGATGTGCTGCAGGGGGCTGACAGCTTCTCCGGCGCGCAGATAATCCGCTGCGGAGTTGGCCAGTTCCCAGTTTTGGTAGTACCCGAGGCTGGCCAGGCTCTGGTCGGCGAAGGTCTCCCAGCGCGTCTCCGGCTGGATCACGATGGTCAGCACCGCGGAAGCGGCCAGGACCACAACCAGTGCCGGCAGCAGCCGACGCACCAGCCGGGTCACCTCCGACACAGGGCGCAGCGAAGTCCCCGGAGTCAGCGCGCCGCGCAGTAGTCGGCCACCGAAAAAGAAGCCGGACAGCACCAGGAACACGTCGACGCCACCGGACACTCGCCCGAACCAGACGTGGAATACCGCGACGAGTGCGATGGCGACACCGCGCAGACCGTCGAGATCATGGCGGTAGAAGCCGGAGGTGCGCGTGCCCATGCCGGGGGCAGCGACCGGCGCCGCGGCAGAGCGAGATCTGCCCGGATTGGTCGTGGACGCTGGCCGGGCGGGGACAAGGGTGTTCATAATCGACGGCTAATCTACCGAAGGTGTGTGCGATGACGCCCGCTGAGATCAGCGACATCGATAGCGCTCATATCTGGCACCCGTACAGCCCTATCGGGGCGGACGCGGTTGCGCCGGTCGTGGCGGTCGGTGCGCGAGGTGCGTGGCTGACATTGATCCACCAGGAACGCCGGGTCGAGGTACTCGACGCGATGGCCTCATGGTGGACCGCGGTGCACGGGCACGGACACCCGGTTCTGGACGCAGCGATCACCGATCAGCTGGCGACGATGAACCACGTTATGTTCGGCGGGCTGACCCACGAGCCCGCTGCCCGGCTGGCGCAGCTGCTTGTCGAGGTGACCCCCGAGGGCCTGGACACGGTGTTTTTCAGTGACTCCGGATCGGTGTCGGTCGAGGTCGCGGTGAAGATGGCGCTGCAGTACTGGCGCAGCAGCGGCCACCCCGACAAACACCGGCTGATGACTTGGCGCGGCGGTTACCACGGCGACACGTTCACCCCGATGAGCGTGTGTGACCCCGACGGCGGCATGCACGAGCTGTGGACCGGGAAGAACTCACTGCTCGCCAACCAGTTGTTCGCCCCGCCGCCGCCGCGCCATTACGACGCCGACTACGTCACGCAGTTCGAGGGCTTGCTGGCTGCCCACGCCGAGGAACTGGCCGCGGTCATCGTCGAACCGGTGGTGCAGGGCGCCGGCGGGATGCGCTTCCATGATCCGCGATACCTGGTCGAATTACGCCGAATGTGCGACGAGCAGGGTGTGCTGTTGATCTTCGATGAAATCGCCACCGGGTTCGGCCGCACCGGCACGATGTTCGCCGCCGACCAAGCCGGCGTAGCCCCGGACATTATGTGCGTCGGGAAGGCGCTGACCGGCGGCTATCTGACGCTGGCGGCGACGCTGTGCACCCGTGCGGTGGCCGACACGATTAGCACGAATCCGCCTGGGGCGTTGATGCACGGCCCGACCTTCATGGCCAATGCGCTGGCGTGCGCGGTCAGTGTCGCCTCGGTGGAGCTGCTGCGGGCCGGGGACTGGCGGTCGCAGGTGCGTGGTATCGAGGCCGGGTTGACGGAGGGATTGGCGCAGGCCGGTTCGCTGCCCAATGTGACCGACGTCCGTGTCCTGGGCGCGATCGGTGTTCTGGAACTCGACCGCCCCGTTGATCTGCGGATCGCCACCCACGCCGCGATCGATCTCGGTGTCTGGCTTCGGCCGTTCCGCAACCTGATCTACGTGATGCCCCCCTATATCTGCTCCTCCGCCGAGATCGCCCAGATCACCTCGGCGATGGTCGGCGTCGCCCGTGCACTAACCTGAACGGTGTTCAATAGTCGGTTCGACCGACGTGTTCAATCGCCGGTTCGACCGACGTGTTCAATCGTCGGTTTGACCGACGTGTTCAATCGCCGGTTCCGCCGGCGTGTTCTAGGCCCTGAGGAGCACCGTTGACCCACGCCGGCCTTGCCCCACAAACAAGCTCTGTCAACCCGTTGGCGTGGCTCGACGACGTCGCAACCACGCGGCGCGCCGCCGGGCTGCGCCGCTCGTTACGGGTCCGCCCGCCGGTGGGCGCCGACCTCGACTTGGCTTCCAACGACTACCTAGGGCTCTCCCAGCATCCCCGTGTGCTTGACGGCGGGGTCGCGGCGTTACAGACCTGGGGTGCCGGTTCCACCGGGTCTCGGCTGGTCACCGGCAACACCGAACTCCACGAGGCGTTCGAGGCCGAGCTGGCCGAGTTCGTCGGTGCCGAATCGGCGCTGGTGTTCTCGTCGGGCTACACCGCCAACCTCGGCGCGGTAGTTGCGCTGTCGGGTCCCGGGGCGCTGGTGGTGTCCGACGCGCTGACCCACGCGTCGCTGGTCGATGCATGCCGGCTGTCGCGGGCTCGCATTGTGGTGACGCCGCATTCCGACGTGGACGCGGTGGACGCGGCGTTGGCGGGGCGTACCGAGCAGCGGGCCGTCGTCGTGACCGATTCGGTGTTCTCGGCCGACGGTGACTTGGCGCCGTTGCGCGCGCTGCACGACGTGTGCCGCAGACACGGCGCGTTGTTGATCGTCGACGAAGCCCACGGGCTGGGCGTGCGTGGCGCCGGTGGCCGCGGACTGCTCGACGAGGTCGGCTTGGCGGGGGCCCCGGATGTGGTGATGACGGTGACGCTGTCCAAGGCGCTGGGCAGTCAGGGCGGTGCGGTCCTTGGCCCTGTCGCCGTCCGTAATCATCTGATCGACGCCGCCCGGCCGTTCATCTTCGACACCGGGCTGGCGCCGGCGGCCCTCGGCGCGGCGCGGGCTGCGTTGCAGGTTCTCATCGACGAGCCGTGGCGTGCGCAGCGAGTGCTCGATCGTGCCGCCGAGCTGGCCGTGATGTGCGACGTGGCGGAGGTGCCGGCTTCGGCGGTGGTGTCGGTCATCCTCGGCGAACCGGAGGTCGCGCTAGCAGCCGCCGCCGCGTGCCTGGAGCGTGGAGTCCGAGTCGGTTGCTTCCGCCCGCCGACCGTTCCCGCCGGGACGTCACGCTTGCGGCTGACCGCGCGGGCGTCGCTGTCCGATGACGAGATGGCGCTGGCTCGAGGCGTACTGACCGATGTGTTGTCGCCCACATGAGCGTTCTCATTGTCACGGGCACGGGCACCGGCGTGGGAAAGACTGTGGTCACGGCGGCGCTGGCCTGTCATGCCCGGCTCACGGGGATCGACGTCGCGGTGTGCAAACCGGTGCAGACCGGTACTGATGACGGCGACGATGATCTCGCGGAGGTTGCCCGGCTTGCCGGGGTTTCCGAACTGCATTCGCTAGCCCGGTTTCCTGAGCCGCTGGCCCCGCGAGTGGCCGCTGAACGCTGCGGGGCGAGGTTGCCGACCAGCGCCGAGATCGTCGATCTGGTTGCGAAAGCAGATCGGCCCGGCCGGCTCACGCTGGTCGAAGGCGCGGGGGGTCTGCTGGTGGAGATCGGCGCCGAGGAGGTGACGCTGCGCGACCTGGCCGCCACGCTCGACGCTCCAGTGCTGACAGTGGTCGCTCCCGCTCTGGGTACCTTGAACCACACCGCGCTGACGCTGGAGGCGCTGGCGGTCTCGGGGGTTCGTAGCGCGGGCCTGGCGATCGGGTCGTGGCCGGCCGGTCCCGGGGTGGCCGAGATCGACAACCGCGAGGCGCTGGCACGCCTTGGGCCGGTGCGGGTGGCCTTGCCTGCGGGTGCCGGATCGCTGGGCGCCACCGATTTCGAGCGGATCAGTGCGCAGGCTTTCGATCGGGCCTGGGTCAAAGGCCTCCTGTAAATGGTTCATTCGGTCGAGCTGCTGTTCGACGAAGACGCTGACGTCGCGGTGCGTGCGCTGTGGAATGCGTTGGCCGATGTCGGTATCCGCAGCCTGGCCGCGCGTACCTCGCCCAGCAATCGGCCGCATGTCACGCTCGCCGTTGCCGAGGCGATGGACGACGGTGTCGACGAATCGTTGCGTGCGGCGCTCGACCGGCTGCCGCTGGCCTGTGTCCTTGGAGCGCCTGCAGTGTTCGGTGGCGGCCGCACGCTGACTTTGGTGCGGATGATCGTGCCCTCGGCCGAACTGGTGGACCTGCAGGCCGAGGTTTATCGAATCTGCCGGCCGCACATGGCGAAAGGGGCGCTGGGGCACGCTACGCCAGGGCACTGGACGCCACATGTCACGCTGGCGCGCCGGGTGGCACCCGGCGCGCTGCCCGTTGCGCTCGAGCAACCTGCGATGTTCCGCGACATTCGCGCCACCGCGGTGCGGCTACGACACTGGGACGGAGACAACCGCGTCGAGCATCCGATCACGTGATCCGAGGGTCGTGCTAGGCGTCGGCGCGGGTGTGTGCGGCGATGCCCTCGACCAGCAGGCGTAACCCGAAATCGAATCGGGCACTGGGGTTCTCGGTCCAAACAGGCTGGGCCACATCGGCGCCCGCGGCATCCCACTGCAGCCGGGACTGTTCGTCGACGGTGCAGCCGAGCACGTAGTACACGACCGAGCGGGCGGCCAACTGTGCGCTACCGGGCGGCACGCCGGCGTCGGTGGCCGCGGAGCTCAACGTCGCGAGCAGGTCGAGCATCGCCGCGGACTGTCCGGCGGCGAAGCTCGCCGAAACCAACTCCGCGCCGTCGGTATGCGAGAGCAGTGCCGCGCGCAGCTGTTCACAGGTTCCCATGATGCGGGAGCGCCAGTCGCCGCCTGCCTCGCGCACTGGTTGCAGGATTCGGTCGGCGACGGCGCCCAGCAGCTGCTGCTTGTTCGCGAAATGCCAGTACAACGCGCCGGGGGACACGTCGAGTTCGCGCGCCAGCCGGCGCATGGACAGATCGGCGATGCCGTAGTTATCCAGTAATGACGTCGCAACCTCGACCACGTCACGTTTGTGGAGCTGCACGTCAGTACCCTAACCTGAACGGTGTTCAATTGTCGGCGCCGCCGACGTGTTCAATTGTCGGCGCCGCCGGCGCAGCAGAGATCGGGAGGCGAGTCGGTGAGCGACATTCTGGCGGTAG
>CAZLTV010000053.1:0-16697 GCA_964562545.1 uncultured Mycobacterium sp.
GCTGACGTAGCGCCTCGTCTTTCTCGAGCACCAGCTGCTCGAGGCTGGCCTGGAAGTTGGTCATCCGCTCCCGCAGCCCCGCATCGGCGGCCCCGAGAATCCGCACCGCCAGCAGCCCGGCATTCCGCGCCCCGCCGATCGACACCGTCGCCACCGGTACCCCGGCCGGCATCTGCACGATCGACAGCAACGAATCCAATCCGTCGAGACGCTTCAACGGCACCGGCACCCCGATCACCGGCAGCGGCGTCGCCGAGGCCACCATGCCCGGCAGGTGCGCCGCTCCCCCGGCCCCGGCGATGATCACCTCGATTCCACGCCCGGCCGCTTCCTGCGCATAAGACAGCATTCGGCCCGGGGTGCGGTGCGCGGAGATGACCCCGACCTCGAAGGGCACCTCGAATTCGGCCAGCGCCTCGGCGGCCTCAGCCATCACCGGCCAGTCGCTGTCGCTGCCCATGATCAGGCCCACCCTTGCGTTATTCATTTCGCTCCTCGCGTCCGCGGTGTCATCCCTGCTCCTCGCGTCCGCGGTGTCATCCCTGCTCCTCGCGTCCGCGGTGTCATTTCGCTCCTCGCGTCCGCGGTGTCATTTCGCTCCTCGCGTCCGCGGTGTCATCCCTGCTCCTCGCGTCCGCGTCATGTGTGCGGGTCCCATCCGTCGGTCCACTGCGCGTGCGACAACCAGTGTGCCGCGCGCTCTGCGCGCTCCCGAACCGCCTCCACGTCCTCGGAACCCACGATGTTGACGTGCCCGATCTTGCGGCCGGGCCGCTCCCCCTTGCCGTACAGATGGACCTTGGCGTCGGGCATCCGCGCGAACAGATGGTGCACGCGCTCGTCCATCGACATCTCCGGCGTTTCCGGTGCCCCGAGGACGTTGCCCATCACCGTGACCGGTGCCAGCGCCGAAGTGTCGCCAAGCGGATAGTCCAGCACCGCGCGGATGTGCTGCTCGAACTGGCTTGTGCGGCAGCCGTCCATGGTCCAATGCCCGGAATTGTGTGGCCGCATCGCCAGCTCGTTGACGACCAACTCGCCGTCGACGGTTTCGAACAGCTCCACCGCCAGCACCCCGACGACCCCGAGTTCGGCAGCCAAACGCAATGCCAACGACGAGGCCTGCGAGCTGAGCGACTCCGAGAGCCCGGGAGCGGGGGCGAGCACCGTGACGCAGATACCGTCGCGCTGCACGGTCTCGACCACCGGCCACGCCGCACCCTGTCCGAACGGTGAGCGCGCGACCAGGGCTGCCAGCTCGCGGCGCATCGCCACCTTCTCCTCGACCATGACGGGGACCCCATCGGCGAGGTAACGGGCCACCACCTGCGCCGCGTCATCCGGCGATTCGGCCATCACGACGCCGCGGCCGTCGTAGCCGCCCCGGATCGTCTTGATGACGACCGGGCCGCCCATCGAACGGGCAAATGCCACGGCGTCGTCGACGGACGACACGACTGAATACCGCGGCACGGGGGCGCCGAGGGCTTCCAGACGTTGGCGCATGACGAGCTTGTCCTGAGCGTGCACCAGCGCCTCGGGTGGCGGCGCGACAGCGACTCCGTCGGCGACGAGCTTTTCCAACAGCTCGGTCGGCACGTGTTCGTGGTCGAAGGTCAGCACCGTGGCTCCCGCCGCAGCGCGACGCAGCGCATCCAGATCGGTATGGGAGCCCAAGACGACATCGGGTGACACCTGAGCTGCGGGTTCATCGCTGCGAACGGCCAGTACCCGCAGGGTCTGGCCGAGCGCGATGGCGGCCTGGTGGGTCATTCTGGCGAGTTGTCCGCCGCCGACCATGGCGACGACGGGCGGTGTTGCGGGGGCGCGGGTGGGGTCATCTGCCACGCCGCCTATGGTGTCATGACCGGGCTGGCCCGACTGACCTGCGCCTGAGCGGCGATGAGGTACTTCTTGGGTTGGTTACGTACACTCGCGTCTTGTGTCCTTTGCCGATGCGACGATCGAGCGCCTGCCGGGGCCGCTTCGTCCTTTCGCGGAGCGGCATCACGAGCTGATCAAGTTTGCCATCGTCGGGGCGACGACCTTTGTGATCGACTCGGCGATCTTCTTCACGCTTAAGTTGACAATTCTGGAACCCAAGCCGGTGACGGCAAAGATCATCGCCGGGATCGTCGCGGTGATCGCCTCCTACATCCTGAACCGGGAGTGGAGTTTCCGGGACCGCGGCGGCCGCGAACGCCATCACGAAGCACTACTGTTTTTCGTGGTCAGTGGCATCGGCGTGGTGCTGGCGATGGTGCCGTTGTGGATCTCGAGCTACGTGTTCATGCTGCGGGTACCGATGGTGTCGTTGGCCACGGAGAACGTGGCCGACTTCATTTCGGCCTACATCATCGGCAACTTGCTGCAGATGGCATTCCGGTTCTGGGCGTTTCGCCGGTTCGTGTTCCCCGACGAGTTCGCTCGCAACCCGGAAAAGGCGCTCGAGTCCACGCTGACCGGCGGCGGTTTCGCCGAGGCGGCCGAAGACGAGTACGAGGCGCGTCATCCGGGCGACAATGTCACCCCCGATGCCACCTCCAACGTCACCTCGAACGTCACCCCCGATGCCACCTCCAACGTCACCTCGATCCGGTCGCGACGCTCACGCCGGCAGCGCCACCTGGGCGGTTCCGATCACCGGGTGTCGAAATCTTCCTGACCGTCTTTCGGTCCGCACGGCTTCGTGCGTCTGTCAGCGGTTGAAGTGGTCGACGTCAGAGCCACACACCGAAAGCCGGCTTGGGCGTGAAGTCTTGCCGAATCAGCCCGAAGTTATCCTCTGGATCAGCGGGGTCAGACCCGGTATCCAGGAGTGAGTACAGGTACACCGGGCCGATGTAGTCGGTGTTCCGCGCCCAGTCGACGACCACGGCAATACTCTCCGCCTGCATTTCCTCGGTCACCGAGAATGGCGAGGTCCCGGTCGGAGCGCCGACTTCGGTGAGCCAGATCTTCTTGTCGCCGTCACCGTAGTAAGCCATCACCTCGTGGACCGCCGCCACGGAATCCAGGGTTGGCAGTTCCGGGAACGCGTACGGATGCAGTGCGATGGCGTCGAAGTATCCGCCTGCCCCCGCCTGATACATGCGAGTGACATATTCGACCGGGTCGATTCCGCTGCCGTCCGGCGACAAGCCGCCGGTGATGACCGTGGCTTCCGGGTTCACCGCCTTGATAGCGGGATAGACGGCCTTGAGCAGCTCGGCGTACGCGACGGGATCCGGGGTGTCCCAGAACCGTGGAATGTTCTGTTCGTTCCAGATCTCCCAGGAGTCGATTTGGCCGCTGTAGTGCGATGCGGCGTCGGCGGCGAACTCGGCGAACAGTTCGGGGTCCGGAGGGGTATGGGGATCCGCCTCCCCCGACAGCCACGACGGCGTGTCATACAGCATGCCTAGGACGTCCATATCGCGGGCGGTGATCTTGTCGACCAGGGGGTCGATCCCGGACCAGTCGTAGGTGTCCTCGGTGTACTCGACGACGTACCAGCTGATATCGATGCGCACTGCGCTGACACCTGCAGACTTCGCCATGTCCAGTGCGCGGTTGGTGTCGGCCTCCGACAGGCCCAGCCACCAGGACAGACCTTGAACGCCGATGGTCGGGGTGTTGGGGTCGACGACGGTGGCCATCGAAATCGTCACCTTGGCGGGTGCGCTTGTGGTCACTCCGTCTGACGCGGTGTAGGTGAATACGTCCTTTCCGGTGAATCCCTCGTCAGCGACGTAGGTGAACGAGCCGTCGCTGTCGAAGGTCAATGTCCCGTGCGAGGGATCGGTGAGCAGCTGCGCGGTCAGTGGCTGGCCCTCACGATCGCTGTCGTTGGCCAGGACGTTGCCCGTGACAGTGGTGTTCGTGATGCCGGAAAGGACGTCATCGACGGCGGAAGGTGCGCCGTTGGCCGGGGCCACGACAACGGTGAAGGTCGCCGTCGCGCTGCGCCCGCTCAACGTCCTCAAGAAGCCGAAGAGTCCACCCGTCTGGGTGCCGTTGTCGTGGACGGTCACCGTGAATGTGTCCGTGATTGTCCCGACCGTCAGGTTGTCGAGGGGGTCGTAGACGAAGGTTCCGGTCTGCTGGTCGATGGTGACCGTGCCGTACTTCGGGCCGTTGGCGGTGCCCGGGGACGGAATCGAGTACACGAGGACGTCGCCGTTTGCGTCAACACCGTCGAAGGAGATCGGCTCGCTGATATCCGTGCTGTCGGCGAGGTTCACAGTCACCTGCTTGGACCGAAGCACTGGGGCCGCATTGCTGAAAATGCGATTCCATTCGTGCCACAGGGAAGCCAGCATCGCCATAAACGAATTCTGGACGGGCTGTTTGGGGGCCGGTGTCGCCGCCGAGGCCATGACGACCGACGACGTCGCCGCCGGTGCCGTGGCAGCGGCCGAGTCGGCAAGGGTCGATCCCGATGCCGCGGTCGACGCGGAGTCGGTGGGGTCGGGCTGGGTCGCGGACCCATCGGGGAGCGCGTCCCGGGCGGACGTTTGCGCCGAGTCATTTGTCGATAGCGAGCCCTCGGTTGCCGGGCCCGTCTCTGGCTCCTGCGTGGGGTCTTCGGGCGTGTCGCTGACCGCGGCGGCGGTCGACTCGGCGCCCTCGACGGACTCACGCTTCGGTTCGTAGGACCCGCCGGAGATCGGTTCGGCCGGTGCCGACCCGGCGTCTTCTTCCTGGTCGCCGGGCTCACCGGGCTCGACGTCCGGCGTTTCGGGTTGCCCTGCACCGAGTTCATCGTCGTCGATGGTGTCGCTGCCGTCGATGGTGTCGCTGCCGTCGATGGTGTCGCTGCCGTCGATGGTGTCGTTGTCGTCGGTGGTCTCATCGAGATCGTCGATGCTATCGCCGGTGTCCGGCGCCGAGTCTTCTGCGTCCAATTCGTCAGCCAGGTCGTCGGCGAGCTGGTCGGCTTCAGCCGCCGCATCCTCGTCGGAATCAGCGTCGCCGCCGGTATCGGCTCCCGCGCCGGTGTCGTCTCGTTGAGTCGGCGCGGTGGCCGAACCACCCGCCGTTTCCGCCGCACCTCCGCTGGGGGTGTCGTCGGTCGAATCCTGCTTGGCGGGTTCCTTGGGTGAGCTGGCCTCGGTGGAGCTCGTCGACGTCTTCTGACCAGCCCCGTCGGGGTCGGCGTAGGCGATCCCGGAGCCTCCGCCGAGCATCACGGCTCCGGCTGTCGCCATGGCGACGGCGATCGCACCAAACCAGCGCGAGCATCGCGGACAGAAGGATAAAGAGGTCAAAGATGCTGAATAACGCGCCGAGGCACGATCGAGATTAATTTGCTGAATTTCAGCTATTGGCATCAAAACCCCCAGCTATTCAAATGCGACGCCCGCACGTTTGGGCACTACAGGGCATCCTGCACCGCCTACAGAAAACTTTCGTGCCATTCACAGAAATGAAATAGATGCATTTGCCCAACAGCGAGGGAATTCAATTTCAATTAGCAGCACTAACTAGATAGCCCAATATCAGTTCGGGCACATTTTTACTAGCTAGGAGTGTTGATTTGACTTCACCAGGGCATCGCTGATATTGCACGGCGGTGCACTTAGGGGAGGGGCGGCGACCCGGAGCTCTCGGGGTGCGCCGACCAGAATGTCGGCAGCTGCGCCGACCGGAGCCGTCCGTAGGTGCCGACGACAGAGCCGGAACGCACCGATTCGGTCACGTTCCGGCTGATCCCAGCCCGATAGCGGGCTGGGCGAAGGACGTTCTTACTTACCTGCGCGGCTCGGAAGACGGCGCCGAAGCGGGCCTCTTGGGGCCTGTCAGCCAGGCAGGTCCGTCGAAGAGCCAGCTGAAGCCAATTCGACGCAGCAGCGTCGCAGCGGCAACCGACCCGAAAACACCCACCACCAGTCCGCAGACCGCGAGCACCCACGTCGATGTCACGCCGACCTGCACCAGCACGATCCGGGTTCCGGCCGCCATGATGATGTGCGCGAGATAGATGTCAAGCGACCGCCGGCCCAGCATCGCCAGAACCGATACCGCGCGGGTTGCCTGGCCGAAGAGCAGCACCGCCGCGGAAGCCACGATCGAGAACACGAATCCGACTGCCACGGTCCATAGCGTGCGGTCCTGCCAGAAGACCGTTGCGACGGTGCCATCGGTGGCCACCACGACAATCGACGATATCGTCAGCAGCGCGATGCTGATCGCGGCAGCGCTGGCCGGACCGAAGCGGTCCAGAGCCTGCTTCACCCGCTCACCACCGATCACCAGTCCAGCGACGAAGAAGACGACCAAACCCAGCCCCTGGGTCCCCACGTACCCGCCGTCGTACCCCCAGAAAAGCACGCTCACGACCGCGGCAAGCCCGAGTATCCATCGACCGCGGCGGCCTTCCCAGGGTTTCATCGGGACGAACACCAATGTGACCATGATCAAGAACGGCAGGTACCAAAGCTGGCTGGTCGGCCGCCACCACATGAAGAGCGCACTTACCGACGTCGGGACGTTAACGAGGCTGGCGGCCAGAAGCATGACACCGCCCTGCAGAAGTGTCCACGTCACATAGATGACGAAAAAGCGCGGGACGCGGTCGCGAAGGTAAGCGCGGGTGCCGCGCCGGCGGACGCCCTGCGGAACGAAAGTCCCTCCGACGAAGGCAAACACACACAGACACCAGGTACCGACAACGCGGTCGACGGTGGCGGTGACCCAAAGATCCAGCAGGCCTGCGCTGTACAGGCCCCGGCATACGTGCACCAACACGATCGCCACGATGGCCAAACCGCGGGCTACATCCAAGCGTGAATCGCGATTCACTGACTGCGCCAGCATCTTCATGGGTTCCCTCACCTCCTCGTCACTACGACCTCGTCACTACGACCTGGCGGATGTCGCTCAGTCCAGTAGCGACTTACCCGCATCCTTCAAACTCAGGTCCGCACGCACCATGCCGAAGTTCTGCTCCAGATCCGTGGGATCGGTCCCCGCGTCCTTGAGCTCGTAGAAAATCAACGGCCCCAACCAGTCCCATGACTCCGCCATGCGCCCGGCCGCGGTCAACGTGGCCGCCTGGTCGCGCTCGGACATCGCTTCCGGCGCGTTTCCTGTCGGAGCCCCGAATTCGGTGATCCAGATCTTCTTGTCGGCGTCGCCCCAGCGCTGCATCAACGCGTGCAGCTCGGGTAACTCGGCGAACCCACCGACTGGACCGACCCCCACCGGCAGCGCCGGAAACGAATAGGGATGCACTGCGATGGCATCTGCGGTCTGGGCAATCCCGTTGCGGTACATCGCATCGACGAAGGTGGCCTGCGCGAGCCGGCGGCCGTCCGGGGTATCAGTGCCTCTGGTCAGACCACCGGTGATGAGCGTCGCCGTGGCGTCCACGCCACGGATCGCTTCGGCCGCCGCGCGAAACAGCGTGCCGTATTTCTCCACATCCGGCTTCGGCACCCAGTAGTCGCTGCTGTTCGGCTCGTTCCAGATCTCCCAGTCGCGCACACCTAGCGGTGCATACCTTGACGCCGCGGCGCGGGCGAATCCACCGAAGTCCGCGTCGCTCAGTGGAGGCGTGTGGCTGTCGGTGCCGGGGGGCCGCGCCCAGCCAGGTGTGTAGCTCATCAGAGCCACCACCCGCATGTTGCGGGCACGCGCCGCGTCGACCATGCGGTCTGTGTAGGACCAGTTGTAGCGTCCCCGCTGCCCTTCGATAGCCGACCAGTCGAAGTCAACACGCACCAGTTTCACGTTCATCTGGGCCATCAAGCCGAACTGCTGCTCGATCTCCGCGGGTCCCGCGTACTGCATGCGCACACACATGCCGATGTCGGGTGCACGCGCAGACGCGACCGGCGCAGCGCACGATGTCACAGCTACGGCGGCCACCAGCAGTAGCGTCAGAATCGCCGATCGCCTGGAGTGCCTCATGGCGCGGCGCCATTCGAACTTGCCAACAACTGCTCCCCCACCAGTTTGACGATGTCGTCGGACACAATGGCGTCCCCAACTCGATAATCGGCAAGCGGCACATCGAGGGACGCGCGTAACGAAGCAACATCGTTGACGTCGAACCGGCGATGGCGAGCGCCCGATGACAGGGCCGCCTCGACCAGGCCCGGCTGGTCAGCCAGCAGCACGGGCACCCCGGCCCGCGCCGCTTCCACCACCACCAAGCCGAACGGTTCGGGCCACACCGACGGGACGACGAGCGCATCGATGTCGGCGAAGAACCTGCTCGGCTCCATCCATCCAGCCCAGTGGACCTGCCCGAAGGCCCGCTCGCGCAGCGCACGAACCTCCGAGCGTTCCCCCTCCCCGGCGATGAGCAGCTGTTTGTCGGTGCCTGCGAACGCGTCCAACAGAAGTTCAAGCCCCTTTTCGGCAGTGAGCCGACCCAAATAGCCGAACTTCGTCGGAGCCGTCACACTGTGCGTTCGTGTCACGGCATGCAGTTCCTGCGCGCCCATCACCGGGTGGACCACCGCACTCGGCCCGCGCGCGGCGAACCCGCGGCGACGGTGTTCGGCGAGCACCGCCTCTGATACTCCGACGACCAGCCCTCCGGGCCATCGACGAATCGAGCTCAGCGTACGAATTCGGCACGGGCCAGCGGGTCCGCACTCGGCGCCGTCGTGCCACAACGTCCCCGTGTTGCAGAGCAATCCATAGTCGTGCACGACGTGTATCAAGGGAATTCGTCGACGTCGAGCACACTCCCACGGCGCGAGACCCCACCCGCGCAGGTTGTGGGTGATGATCACATCCGGTTCCACCGCGTCGAGCACATGATCGACGGCGCTGCGGCCTGCGAGTGTCAAAGCGTCGATCGCGTGCCAGCCGAGCCGCAGGGCCGCGCCCCGACGCCGGCCGTCGAAGGGCCAATACAGGTTCGGAATCGGCAACGCAGAAGTATCGGCCGCCTCTGCCCGAGGTCGTAGCCCCTGGTTATGAACTCGGAACCCGGCGCGCTCCAGTTGCGTACCGAACGCCGACACCACCCGCTCGGCGCCACCGAACCGCGCAGGGGGCACCATGGTCGAAAATTGCACAACCGTGGACGGGCGGGTCATCGCTCGCACTCAATTCTTCGCGGAGACGGGCGCCGCGGAACGATATTCGCCGCTGGGCATCCGGCGACGAGACGCCCACTGCAGCATGACAGCGATCAAGCATCCCAGCGCCAATCCGCCCGCAGCGGCCACGGCGGTGTTGGTCACCACCTTGCCGTTAGACGGTTCGACGGGAACGAGGGCCGGGCCAACCGCCACCAGCTGGATGTTTCCCTTTTCGAGGGCGGCAACGGAGTACCCCATCTCGACCACAACACGGTCGGCGATAGCGGCCGCAACGTCGGGGTTGTTGTAGGTCACCGAGACCTCCACGATGGCCTTGCCCACGACACTGTGCGACTCGATCCGACCGCTGAGAGACAGCGGTGTCTCCTCAAGGTTCAGGTCATCGACCACCGCCGCGAGAACGGGTGTCGTGACACCCAGCTCCGCGTAGCTCGTCATCCGGTCAAGGATGTATTGCGCGCCCGAAGACAGCGCGTATGGCGGGCGCTGTTGTGGGTTGCTCACCGACACCATGGCTTGAGCGGTCGCGGTGTATTCTGCCGGCTGCGCCGCCGTGACCACTCCCGCCAGCACCGCCGCGCCCGCAGTGAGGCCCGCGATGATCAGCCAGAAGCGACGGAGCGCTCGCACGAGATCGATCAGTTCCACAGTTCCTCCTGACTGGTGGGCCCACTGAACTTCGCCACCGCCCTTGCCGGCAGCCGCTTCAATGCCACCTTGGCTCCCGGGGTTGCGGCGCTATGCCGGCGACGTTCCTGCTGGAAATCGCGCTCGAGCACGGCGTGCATATAGGCCTGATGCAGCAACTGTGAGCGCTGCCTGTCTGCAACGAGATCAAAGTCGTGGTGGCACAGTATCTTCGAACTCCAACGCATCTTGGATAGGTTGGGTCCAGCCGAGAGGTTCACGGTCCCACGCCCTCCGGCGACAGCAGCCTGAACAGCCCGGAAGATCAGCATGGTGTTCAGGTTCAGATCCCAATATTTCGGGTCAAGACCACTGACCGACATATAGTCGGCGCTACCGTCCGACAGCACCAATTGAGCCGCTACCGACGTTCCTGCGTGCTCGGCGACGAAAACGCTCGCCAGCCCGTGGCCCGCGAGCGCACGGACGGCATCGACGAGGAAACCACCGAACGCGCCGCGCAGGAGGTTCGGGTGCGACACTTTCTGCGGCATCTCGGATCGCAGCGTGTGTAGTTTGATCAGGTCATGCACGGCCGCGCCGATTTCGTTGGGACTTCGTACGCACCGAAATTCCATGGCGCCGAGGTTGGCCGAGCGGTTGCGGGCTCGGCGCAGTGATTCGCGAAGATTGCGTTTCAACCCCGCGAGCACCTGATCGGATTCCGTGGGCATGTCGTCCATCACCACGCAGGGACGGACTTTGCGATGGTGGATCGACCAACCTGTGTCACCGTCGAGCCATTGTGGCAGCGGCCATGCCTGCCCGCTGCCGATGGCCAGGTGAATCCAGTCAACATCGGACGCACTCGTGAGGTGTCGGGTGACGCTGGTCAGAACGTCGCGACTGTGCTCGGCCGTGGCGACGAAGTGGCATCCTTCGGTGAGCGGGTCGCCGTGCCCCGTGCCGACGGCCTGGATCGTTGTCACGCCGAGGCCCGCAAATGTTCGTCGTCTGCGGTAGTACGGCGCCAATCCGACCAAACAGCCGGCCCGATCGCGGACCTCGACATACTCGAGGTCAGCTTCGGGAACGAAGCGTTTCGCCCACGTCAGCGACCACCCCGGGTGCACAAACGGCGAACCCAGCCCCGCCCTGTCCACCAAACCGGCCCACTCGGTCTCGATGCTCTCCAGCGCCGCGAAGTCGCGCAGTGACCGGGCGACCAACCCGGCTGAACCAGTTTTCGGCGTCCCTTTCACGATTTCCCCCCTTGAAATCTGAGCGATCATGTCGACCTCACGACGCGGCCACGGGCGAACCGTGCCATCCCCCGAATAGCCGAGTACGCGAACGTCAGACACAGATCCATCCGATGAGAACGAGTCACCGGCCGTTCCAGAACCCCCAGGACAGCGCGATCGTCCTTCCAGTTCTCTCGCCACGAGCGGTTCGCGCTGATACCGGTGGAGTCGAAGTCGCACAAGAAGTCGGCCAACGCCATCGGCTCGGATCGGTTCGCCGCGCCCATAAGAAGGACCTGATCGGCAGCAACCGCTATCCGTTCGTCATAGCCACCCAACTCCCAGAACAGCGTGCGCTTTATCGCCGTTGCCTGGTGGGGCAGCGGCTTTTGCAGGATCGCGAAGTTGAACATCGTGAACGGCGCGTACCCGAGTAGTCCCTGGAGCTGCTTGTCCGGGTCAACGACCCGGGCCATTCCGTAGAGCCAGTCGGGAGGTCCCCCTGCGTGGCTCTCGATCGCTTGCGCAACTCTGCTCAGTACCGCGGTATCACCGAACACATCGCCTGAGTGGAGGAACCACAGGTAGTCACCGGTCGCCGCCTGGGCGCCCTTGTTCATGGCGTCGTACCGGCCGTTGTCGGCCTCACTGACCCACTGTCCTTGAAAGTGGTTGTTCAGCCATTCTTTTGAGCCGTCGTTCGAGCCGCCGTCGATGACGATGTGCTCGTAGTCGCCGAACGTCTGCGTCGACACCGATTCCACGGTCTCGCGCAGGCCGTCGAGGTTCTGATAGGCGATCGTGATGATGCTGAATAGTGGTGCGGCCATGTCCTAGTTCGCCCCGATCTCGAGTTGTTGTGCGGCCGCGGCCAGGGACCCGCGGTTCCGGGGTCCGCTCACGCCGTTGATCGTGTGTCGATAGGCATCGGCGAGCACGGCTTGGGGTCCGCGCAGACGCAGATCGTCGAGTAGACCGAATTGCTGTTGGATGCGGCGGCGGCGAGTGTCCGGATCGATGAACTCCCGAATCATCGCGCAGGCTGCGGGTGAATCGTCGAATTGCCAGGCCTCGGGCAGAATCGAGCGGTAGGCCGCATTGCGTTTGACCACTACCGGCAAGCCGATGGACATTGCGTCGAGCACCGCGATCGGGACGCTCGCTTCCCAACCGGCGGTATGCACGTAGACGGTGTGCCCGCCGATCGCGCTGGGCACCTCGGAAGCAGCCAACCAGCCGGTGACTCGCACCCCGCCGGCCTCGAGTTGGCTGCGGAACTCGGTTTCACCGTCACCCACCCAAGTGGCACTCACCGCAGCCGACTCGCGCAAGCTCGCCACGATCTCCATGAACAGGGTGGGGTCTTTCTGGGGTGCAACCCGCCCCACTGTCACCAGCCCCAGTCCGTCGGTGTCCGGTGGGGCCGGGGTGAGGTCGTGCTGGATTGCGAATGTGTTGAGGACTTCGTGCACGGACGCGTTGCCCGCGAACTGCGCGGCGAGTTGCGCCTCGTGCGGGCTGACGCAGACGAAGGCATCCGTTCGTCGCGCCAAGAGCGACTCCACCATCCGATAAGCCCACCGCTGGACCCGCGGGATGTCGCGGCGTTCGAACGCAAAACAGTGGGGGCTGTAGACCACCACGGGCGATCCGGACAGCGGCGGTTGAAGCCGGCCGACGGCACCGGCCATCGACGAATGCAGGTGAACGACGTCCGGGTGCCATTGCGCGACGGCCTTCTGCACTGAGCGCCACAGGGTGAGCAGGCCGGGTTGCAGAATCTGCGCGTCGCGAAACGGCGAGTCGTCGCGCACTTCGTCGAGAAGGCCAGAGCCTCGGTCCTGGGCCAACAGATACGATTCGACGCCTTGGTCTCGCATGGCGCGCGCGTACTCGATGATCGCCGTTCCAGTACCGGCCGAGAATGTTTCGGTGACATGCAGGACGCGCAGCGCCTGTGATTCGGACCGAGGTGGCGGGTCTGCAGGGGAGTCAGGAAGGCCGAAGATCTGCTGCGCTGTGTGCGCCCAGGTGTATCGCTTCGCGTTCTGCAAAGCCCTCTGTGAAAGCGATTTCCGCAGTTCCTGGTCCCCGATCACCCGTTTCGCCTCGGCTACACAGCCGGCGATGTCGTCGGGATCGAATCCCAGGCCTGCGTCGCCGGCGACCTCCGTCATCGCCGAGCCCAGCGCGAACACGGTGGGACAACCACGGCTGCCCGCTTCGACGATGGGAATACCGAAGCCCTCGTAGCGCGACGGCGCGACCAGCACTCCTGCGGTCGCGTAGAGCTGGTCAAGTTCCTCGTCGTCGATTCTGCCCATGACGGTCACATTCGGGTGCTGGGCAATCTCGGTCTGGCGAAACACCTGCTGCGCGGCGCCGACCACCACGACCGGCAGGCCGGCGTCGGCCAGTGCAGATGCCGCCGCTTCGACATTCTTGTGCGGGGCGAGGTTTCCGACGATCAGGGCGAAGGAGAACGGTTCCGGCGCCGCCGCTGGTCTTTCCTGCTCACGGCGACGGCCGAGATGATCCGCCCCGCAGGGCGCCAAGCCGAACCGCTCGGCAGGAACTCTTAAGGTCTGAGCGAGCTCATGACGGCTGAACGAGGAGACGGTGAGAACGCGTCTTGCGGTACGCGCCAACACGAAATACATGACCCAGTACCAGGCAACGAACGCGCGCCGGAAGGTCTGCGGGTACCGGAAGGGCATCGCGTCGTGCATGACGACTGTCTGGTTTCGTTTGAGCAGGGGCGCGGGCCCCGCCATCGAGATGACGTGTCGTCCTCGGCTGATCCAGGGCAGCGCGAGTTGTTCGAACACGATGCCGCGCATGCGTGAGCGCACGACAGTGAATTCAGTGGCCCATGGCGGTTCGGTGGCATCGCGTGGCACAACGAGCACCAGCTGGCCGGCGAGGGATGTCCGGCTGACGGAATCCATCACCTGTGATGCGTAACGCTGTGTCCCCGAGGGTGATTGGGCGAGCCATTTACCGTTCACATATGGCCCGGATGTGTGTGTGTTGCTGTCCATGGTCGGCCTACCTCACTTCCTGCAAGCCCGACGACGTCGGCGCCGGGTCGCCGGCGTCGATCGCGGTAGGCTCCGGGGTTGGCGTAGCGGTCTGTTCGGTCAGCGAATTCCTCCGGCTAAGCGGGTAGCAGAGCAAGGCACCCGGCACCGCCCAGGTCAGCCAGTCGGCGGTGTCGATCGGCCAGGGACGTTCGGTCACTGCCAGCAGGAAGCACGGGACCAGGACACACGCGGCGACGGTGTAGTAGCCATCTCGCGCCTGCCACAACAGAAGCGCGATGGCCCCGAGGAACAGCAGCAGACCGATCAGTCCGGTCGAGAACAGCACGTGCAACCACTGGTTATGCACGGAATAGACGGCACTGGAGTCGATGAGACCCGATTCGCGAACGTCGTCCCAGCCGAACAACCCGGTGCCGTAGGCCAGTGTCGCCGGGTCCGCCAGGGCACTGCGCGCGAGCTTCCACAGCGCGACCCGTCCCGTCAATCCTGACTCGTTCTGGATTAGGAGGGGCAGCGCTATTCCCACCGCGGCGACCAGGACGAGTCCGGCGGTCAGGGCGGTGGAACGCCACGGCGTCCGCTGCGGACGACGGATGTTCGGGCGAATCACCACCAGAACCAGGAAGGTGATGACGGCGGCCAAGGTGCCCGATCGGCTTCCGGTGAGCAGTGCCAGCCCCGTCATGTAGCCGGCCATCACCACGCCCTCCCATCCGCCGAATCCGATGTATACGAACGGAATCGCCAGTGCCAGATAGAGAGCAAGAGCGTTCTCGTTGTCCAGGACACCGCGGAAGTTGAAGCCGAGCAGCCCGCATTTGTGGCCGGCGACGCACTCGATCACGCTGAAGTCGTGGTGAGCGACAAGGGCGATGCCGCTTGCGATGGTGGCCACCATGCAGATGGTGCCGATTCCCAGATGCACGCTTAGGCCCCGCGGCGCGAAAATGCAGGCCATCAGGATGCACAGGTAGGCGAGCGACAATACCCGCACCGGGATCTGCCCCTGCAGTAGCGCGGAAGCCAGCGACACGCACAGGACAAGGACCAGTAGGACCGCCGGCAAGTTGACCTGCGAGTCGCGGCGGCTGAGCCCACGGATGAACATGGCGACGGCGACGATTCCCATGATCGTGGTCGTGATGCGCAGCGACATGAGGGCCCATTCGGGCACTTCGTAGTACACATTGCGGTAGACGTCGGTGTTCTTCGTCCACGCGCCTAAGTAGGTGACCACAAGCTGGATGAAGCTGAGGGTCAGTAGCACGATTCCGGCGCCCACCAACGCTCCGATTGACCATTCCCTACGCGCTACCGTCTTGCGGATTGCGCTCGCGAGTGCGAGGGCAGCGACGAGCGAGGCCAGTATCACCCCGGTTTGGGTCAACGTGTCAGGCATCGATCGGCTCCCGGTGCGTGAGCGCGGAGCGCTTCGCCGAGGTCATGCGTGTGGCCACCAGCACCCCCGGGATCAGCTGGCAGACCAATACGGTGATCGCGGACGCGTAGACGGGTCCCGCGGCCCCCAGGCTTGGGGTCAGAAGCCACGACAGGGGAAGGTTGGTGAGGACCAACGCGCCGACGCAGAACGCCTGAAAGCGCAGCTTTTCCGGCGATATCAGCAATATTCCCGTGGTGACGTGGGCGGATTGCACCAACAACAGCAGGGCGAACGCGATCAGCAACGACAGCGACGCTGATCCTGCTCCGTCGCTCATCCAGTCGATCAGCAGCGGCGCGAACAGCAGGAAGCACCCGGCGATCAGCGCACCCACCCCGCTGAGGATGGCTAGCCCGGTGAGCCACCCGGTGCGCAGGGCGGCCGCGTCGCGCACTTCGGCGGCGAAGTGTGGCCACAGCGCGAGCGCGGCGACCGACACTACCGACCAGAGTGGGATGTACAGCTGCGCTGCGTAGGAGTAGTTGGCCAGACTTGCCGCATCGAGTCGGTGGGAAATGATGATGCGGTCCGATTGAAGCGCTATCGGCAACCCGATCATGACGATGAACATCGGCACCGCGGTCGCGGCGATCGGCAGGCCTCGGTAGCGGCGGGGACGCAGAGCACGACCGATCAGGCCGCGCACGGCGGCCTTGTCTACGGTCCATGCCCGCAGCGCGCAGCACATCGCCGCAAATAGTGCGCCCGCGGGTAACACCAACGCATATGCCAGCGCGGGTGATTCGAGGTGGCGCAAGAGCAGCGTCAACGCCAGGGCAGCAGGTGGGGCGATTCCAAGGAGGATCACTGCCTCGTGCATCCGGCCCCCACCCCGCAAGACCGCTTCTCCCACCGCGAAGGGCAGCGACGCCGCAAACGCCGAGAGGGCAAGAACGGCGGCAATGTTCAGGCTGGAGGCAAGGTGACCGTCTTTGAAACCCAGTATCCACGGCCAGGCGCCGAGTACCCCCAGAACAGCGGCGGTGATGCCGAGAATCGCGCTGGATACCAGCGTTGTGCGAATCGCGGTCAGGGTTGTGCCGCGGAACCTATCGACGCCGTCGGCGCGCTCCCCTGTTTGAGCCCGCGCCGTCGCCACTGCGGCGCCGGTCCCGAGGTCGGCAAACATCAGCAGTTGGCTGAGCGTGGCGACCAGCATGACGATGCCGAACTGGTCGATCCCCACTGCCTGAGTCACCAGCCTGGCGATTGCCAGGTTGCACAATCCAGTCAGCGGCAACACCAACATCCGTGCACCGCCGGCTGCGGCGAGGACGCGTCCGATCGACGCCAGACCCGT
>CAZLTV010000053.1:16797-22271 GCA_964562545.1 uncultured Mycobacterium sp.
CTTCTTCGCGGTCTTCTTCGCGGTCTTCTTCGCGACGCTGTGCGCTCGCGCCGCCGATCATCGCGCGATCACCGCTTGCTGAGTTCCGGCTCGACATCGTCCGAGACGGGTCGCCGCTGATCGGTGTCGCCCGCAGGAGACTTTCGGCTCCGTCGACTGGACGTGGCCCGCCGTATACCGCGGGCGCGCAGCCAGAGCGCCGACCATCCGGCAATCGCTCCGATGAGCGCCCCGCCGACGAGGCCGGCGAGCGACATTGCCAAAGTGGTCGCTCGTGAGGACGTTGCCGCGACGATGGGCGGCTGGACGGGGGCCAGACCGATCGGCGACGCCGCGCCAACGGCGCCCGACTCAAGATCGCCTACTGCTGCGTCGAGATGTGTCATGACGGAGTTGGCGATCCGCGTCGCGGTCCGGCTGTCGCTGTCGCGCGCGGTGACGCGTAGCAGCACGGTGCCCGGGACTGCGGACACCTCGACTTGACCCACTAGGTCGGATTGCGTGCGTCCGGGAACATCGTCGGCAGCCAACTGCAGGACCTCGGGAGACTCGCCCAATTGTGCGTAGCTGCCGATTCGCTGTGTCACGAACTGCGAACCGCTGAACGGATCCAGTTCCTCGGTTGGAAAATCAAGGGCGACAAAAGCCGTCCCGGTCGCTTCGTAGCCAGAATCAACGGAGCCGGCCAAGACGATGCCCGAAGCGAGCCCTGCCACTGCCCCGACAACAGCAGGTATCCACACGGCACCGCTGCGCAACACCTGCGGACGTGCCGTCACCTTTTCGCGCGCCGTCTGCCCGTTGCCGTCAGACACCGTCATCTCAACCCTCCGGCCCACTGCGTTACCTCCCCCGCACCGCAAGCCCCGGGGGCCTGCCAGTTGTTCTTGTTTGGCCCCAGAAGTGCAATTTATAGCAAAACTGTCATCCAGGCCAGTCCGCGGGCGCTGCCAGATTTCTACGGTCGACCACACCGGCGATCTTAACGGGCGTGTGTGGTTTGCCAAAACAGAACAATAGTGGGGATTTTCAAACGAGAAGCGAGGCGCGGAAAGACCCGCCCACGCCCGGGTCGGAACGCCTGAACCAGGATAAACGTCCATTTAAACCAGGGTGTATCGACGCCGGTTAACACGCCACTCCCGCCCGGTAGCCACCCGTCACCACGCCGCGAGGACACTTGTCTCGGCGCCATCTTGATGTTGCGAAAACCACAGGTTTAGATGAATTTTGCGCAACAGCAGCGTCCGAGTCGCCGCTTCCGAGGTTCGTAATGTGTTTCTAACTGCATCTTCAGCAACATCCATTACCATTCGCGATGGTATTTTGAACGAGGGCCCTTCGTGCCACTCCGCCTCGGTTTGGCCCGTGCACGCGGCACCCAGCGTGCGGCGCATGTCTACTCCACACCGGAGCCGGCCAGTGCAGCGCGCCGCCGATGCCACTCGAGAGAATTGATTGCGGTGACATTATTCAACCGACTAGCCGCGTTCGTGGTTGTCGCCAGCTTGCCCCTCGGTGGGTGTCGTGCCGCCTCGGCACCCGAGTTCGACCTCGCGGCGCCAATACCAAGCTCCGCTCCGGCCATCGACCCCGGTGTCTCGACGGGGCGTGGCGAAATCGTCGAGCAATCCTCACTTATGGGACTTGATGACCCGGATCAGGTGATCGGCGACGCCGTCCGGGCCGTGTACCGGTCGGTCTCAGGGGTGGACGGCACGCCGCGTGAGGTTTCCGGCACGTTCCTGGTTCCCCGCGGAGATTCGCCACCGGGCGGGTGGCCAGTCGTATCTATGGCCCACGGCACGACGGGAATCGGCGCACAATGCGGCCCTTCGCAACGCGATGACCTCATGGGCAACTTGCCGGCTGTCTTGTCCTACCTTGCCGCGGGTTACGCGGTCGCGATGAGCGACTACGAGGGTTTGGGAACACCCCCCGGAGCACACCCCTACCTCGAACCACGAACTGCAGCCTTCAACGTTATCGATGCAGTTCGTGCTCTGCGCAACATCTTTCCCGACGTCTCGGCGCGCTGGGCAGCGTTCGGTCATTCGCAGGGCGGCCAGGCTGCGTGGGCGGCCGACGAAGTGGCTGGTTGGTACGGCGACGGACTCGATCTCGTCGGGACCGTGGCGTTGTCACCCGCGGCGAACATCACTCCCATGGCGGATCTTGCCGAATCCCAGTCGCTAACCGGCGAGCAGCAGGGGTTCTTGCCGCTGATCATCGCGGGAATCCAGCGCTACGATGCACAGTTGGCAGAAAAGTCGCCTTTGAGCGATATGACTCCCAGCCTGCGCGATGACATGGTCAGGTGTCAGCCTGATGGTTCTGCGCTTCAGGCCGATCTGCTTCCCGAGGATTTCGCCACTTTCGACGACGAAGTGTTCACCGCCCGGTTCCGCACCGCGCTACGAAGGGTTGCGTTGCCGCAACAACCTTTGACGGCGCCGATGCTGGTCATCAACGGACTGGACGACCAGACGATTCCGGCGCAATGGGTGAGTTTCGCCGTGGACGGCTCGTGCGACCTCGGCGGGGCGATCGAGCACATTGAGGTTTTGGGTGCCGGACACGGTGACCTCGGCGAGGACGCCTACGTCACTGCCGAGGAATGGGTGGGAGATCGCTTCGCATCCCTGCCTGCCGAGTCCACGTGCGGGGCTCCGCCCCGCACGCTGTCGTGACTCAGTACGCGCCGTCGCGCTTGGCGACCGCACGGATCGTCCGCCACACGATGACGAGATCCTGGACCACCGACCAGTTGTCGACATAGGAGTGGTCAAGCCTGATCCGCTCGTCGTCGGAGACGTCGGACCTCCCCGACACCTGCCAAAGACCGGTCATTCCGGGCTTCACCAGCGAACGGCGGTGCAGGAAGTGTTCTACCGACTCGCCTTCTCCGGGGACCAGCGGGCGTGGTCCTACGATGCTCATCGACCCGGCGATGACATTGATGATCTGTGGTAGTTCATCGATGCTGCTGGCCCGCAGGAACTTTCCCACGCGGGTGATACGCGAATCCTCGGCTGATTTGAAGAACACCCGGGCTTCGGAGTCTGTCACCGCACGTTCCTGAGCCTTTTTGGCCTCGGCGTCCACCCGCATCGTGCGGAATTTCACGATACGGAAGGGCCTGCCGCGATAGCCCACCCGAACCTGACGGAAGAACACTGGTCCACCGTCGTCGAGCTTGATGGCCACAGCAGCGACGAGGAGCACCGGCAGCGCGACGACGAGAGCTATCGCCCCGAAGATCAAATCGAATACACGCTTGCCGTGCTTCGGTGTTCCCTCATGACGGGGGCGTGCGACATGGAACAGGGGCAGATTGTCTATCGGCCGGACCTTGAGGCGAGGCCCCGCGACATCGGTCATACCCGGCACGACGATCATATCGACGCCCAATGAGTCCAGGCGCCACGCGAGCGTACGCATGTTGTCGTGGCCCAGCTGCTCGACGGCGGCAACCGCGAGTGCATCGGCACCGGTCATCCGCAATGCGACTTCCACCGAATCCTCGTCACCGAGAATGGGAATGGAACCTGCGGCAGTGCTGATGTGCTCGCCGAGGCTGCCCTTGAACCCCGGCAAGCAAACGCCCGCTACCGAATATCCCGCCGGCGTTGACCGGCATAGGTGCTGGCACAAGACTCTGACCGAGTCGACACTGCCCAGCACGACCACGCGGTTGATGAATTGACCGCGGTTGCGCCGCTTGATCAAATCCCGCCGCAACAGATGACGACCGAGCACCAGCCCCACCAGGCCCACCGGCAGCGCGATGATCAGATATCCGCGCGACACGGGAGCCTGCAAGACGAGGCTTACCACCGCCACCACGCCGAAGACCCACATGGTTGCCGACACCACGCGCCGATATTCTTCGCTGCCAACACCGGCCAGCGAAACGTCACGTGACTGCGCCAAGGTCAGCGCGGCAAGCCAGACCACGGCCATGACGATCGACGTGCTGGTCAGCTGGGTCAACGTCACCGTCGCCGCGTCCTGTTCAGTACCAAACAGACCGAAGCGTCCGACCTGACCGAGCGCGACGGCGCCGAAAACCACAAGCGAATCGACTACCAGGAGCCTACGTCGATAGGACTCTTGCCAACGTCGCCCCAAGCGCTCGTCGGTCCCCGCCCGGTCCAGAAGACCCTGGATCGCACCGCGATGGGACTTCCCCGTGGCGGATCTGTCTGTGTCGAACGCCTGATCCTCATCGGCGGAAAACACCGTCTCGGTCATGTTTTTCCCCCAGCTCCTCCCGGCCTCCGGACGACCCTGATCAACGCCGCCCGAAAGCCGGACGCACAGCACCAGGCGGTGCCGAACTCACTTGCAAATCTTTGCTGCACCCATCACAGCTAGTTTTGGACTGTACATAGCGAAATCCCATCCTCCAACCCATATCGCCGATGAACTACGTCACACATGAGTTTTATCAACCTCATGCAACTATCTTTTATGGGCTCTAGCCTGCATATTCGGTCCATTATTGGCAGTTCCAGCTATCTTCTAACGGAGCTATGCGCAAAGGCGGTCCGGGCATTCAAGCTGCAGTTTCGAGACCGCATCGTTACTTTCAGCAAAGTCCATGGCAATCGCGATATACGTCCGGGCAAGTACAGGGGGAAACCTTCGCCTTACCTAGGAAGGGCAGTCAGGCGGCGCTCGTTCGCACGAAAAGTCATAAGCGGACGGTCCGCGCACCTACACGGTGGCCGCGCCTCGCAGGCATGCAGACCACGCGTCGAGGCCGCGCGGCTGAGGCCTCACAGCTGAGGATGAAGGAGCTGCCTCAACCCGACGACGGGTTGGCGTCGTCGGGTTACACGGGCGAGTATGCAGGCGCTAGTCGCGCAAGGCCCCGATATGGTCGCGATACCAGGAAACCGTGCGTTGAATCCCATCGTGCAGCGTGATCTTCGATGTCCACCCTGCGGCGGCGAGCTTGGATACATCGAGAAGCTTCTGCGGCGTCCCATCGGGTTTGCTTGTGTCCCAGCGGGTTTCACCTTGATACCCGACGACGGCGGCCACGGTATCCGCGATCTCGCCAATGGTGACGTCGGAGCCACTTCCGACATTGACCTGCTCGGGGCCGTCGTAGTGCTCGAGCAGGTGCAGGCACGCATCAGCCATGTCATCGGCATGCAGGAACTCGCGGCGGGGCGTGCCTGTCCCCCAGTTGGTCACATATGCCGCGCCCAGGGCTACCGCTTCGTCGTATCGTCTGATGAGCGCGGGCAACACATGAGAGCCGTTGGGCGAGAAATTGTCGTTGGGCCCGTACAGGTTTGTGGGCATGGCAGAAATCCAGGGCAGCCCGTACTGTCGGCGGACCGCTTGCACATGCAGAATTCCCGCGATCTTGGCAATCGCGTATGCGTCATTGGTTGGTTCGAGGTGACCGGTGAGCAGCGAGTCCTCACGGATGGGCTGCGGCGCGAACTTGGGATAGATGC
>CAZLTV010000054.1:0-21192 GCA_964562545.1 uncultured Mycobacterium sp.
GCACCCGCCCGCACCGCAGAAACGTCGCGAAGATCTCCGCGGCCGTCACCTCCGTGGCGCCGGTGTCGACGCACCGCACCCGCACCCGGCGCAGGGTTGTGCTGCCGCGGCGCGCTACACCGGCGCGGGCGATGACCCGCTCGACCAGCACCGGGGTCATCAGTGGACGTAGTTGCGCGACGGGTCGGCGCCGGTCGATCACTTCGACGACTTGACGAAGCGCCGTCTCGGCGAACACCACCGCGGCCCGCGGGGGTGCCGGCTCGCTCGGCCCGAGTGGCTGGCGGCGGCTCACCCGGCGGTGTCCCGAATGGTGTACCGCCCGTGATGTTCCTGTGGCGCAGGTGGATTCGGCGGGACGAAGCGCTTCGGGAGCCGGCTCGTAGTCGATGACCGGCGCTGTGGTCCAGTGCGTGGATGGACGATTGGTAGGGGCAGGCAATGCGGACATGCGGATACTCCAGCGGTCGGGCGGACGCGGGACCATATGCAGCCCCACGGCGAGGCCGTCGGCCCCGCGGGTGACGCCTGCTGGAGAGTCGCAGACCCATCCATGATCGCACGGTGTGCCGACCCCCTGGAGCACCCGTTGCGGGGCCACTCATAATGTGCCGATACCGTGGCAGTCTGACTGTGGGGTGATCGAGGGGAGGCGACCGCCGCAATGGTGACAAGGTTGTCGGCGTCCGACGCGTCCTTTTACCGGCTGGAGAATTCGTCGACGCCGATGTACGTCGGCTCGCTGCAGATCCTGCGCAGACCCCGAAACGGGCTCAGCTACGAAACCCTGCTCGAAACCGTTGAGCAGAGACTCCCGCAGATCCCCCGCTACCGGCAGAAGGTGCGTGAGGTCACGCTGGGCCTAGCCCGGCCCGTCTGGGTCGACGACGGCGACTTCGACATCACCTATCACATCCGACGCTCAGCGCTTCCGTCACCGGGAAGCGACGCCCAGCTGCACGACCTTGTGGCGCGGCTGGGCTCCCGCCCGCTGGACAAGTCGCGGCCGTTATGGGAGATGTATCTGGTCGAGGGGCTGGCGAAGAATCGGGTCGCTATCTACACCAAGTCCCATCAGGCGCTGGTCAACGGGATGACGGCGCTCGAGGTCGGGCACGTCATCGCTGATCGCACCCAGAAGCCGCCGGAGTTCGGGGAGGACATCTGGATTCCGGGACGTGAACCCAGCGACCGCCAGCTGTTATTCGGTGCGCTGGGAGAGTGGATCACCCGGCCCACCGCCCAGGCTGCCGTGGTTCGCAGCGCGGTGAATGAGACCGTGACCAACAGCGAGCAGCTGCTCGAGCTCGGTCGCCGGGTGGCCGATGTGGCGCGCATCGTCGCGCGCGGTACCGCTCCGAGTAGCCCGTTGAACACTCGGGTGTCGCGCAACCGCCGTTTCTCGGTGGCATCGGCCAGCCTCGAAGAATTCCGCACGGTGCGCGCCCGTTACGACTGCGACATCAATGACGTGGTGCTTGCGATGGTTGCCGGTGCACTGCGAAATTGGCTGCTGTCGCGGGGGGAGCCGGTGACGGCGTCGACCAGCGTGCGCGCCATGGCCCCGATGTCGGTCTACCCGGACGCCGAGATCGACTCGGACGGCCCCGGGCAGGCGATCAGCGAGGTGACGCCGTTCTTGGTGGACCTGCCTGTCGGCGAGGCCAATGCCGTGGTGCGGTTGTCTCAGATCGCCCACGCCACCGAGTCGCACCCTACAGCGTCCAGCCTCGTCGACGCCCGCACCATCGTTACGTTGTCGGGCTTCGCGCCGCCGACGTTGCACGCAATGGGCATCCGGGTCGCCACCAGTTTCTCGGCGCGCCTGTTCAACTTGTTGATCACCAATGCTCCAGGCGCCCAGAAGCAGATGTATGTCGCTGGCACCAAGCTGTTGGAGACTTATGCGGTTCCGCCGCTGTTGCACAACCAGGTGCTCGCGATCGGTGTGACGTCCTATAACGGAATGCTCTATTTTGGGATCAACGCCGATCGCGACGCGATGGCCGACGTCGACATGCTGCCCGGCCTGCTGCGCGAAGCGTTGGATGAACTTCTCGAATCTGCGCGGTAACGGAAGCCCATCGGGTAGTTGGCGAGTGAGAATCGCTGACCGGGCCTACCATCTGGGGGTGGGCAAGAGTGATACCAGCGCAAAGTCGGGTAAGAAGGCCGGTAAGGGCAAGAAGAAGAACAAGATCCCGAACGATATCTACGAGGCCGAATTATTCCGTCTTCAAACGGAATTGGTCAAGTTGCAGGAGTGGGTTCGCGAGACCGGCGCGCGCGTGGTCATCGTGTTCGAGGGGCGCGATGCGGCCGGCAAGGGTGGAACCATCAAGCGGATCACCGAGTATTTGAGTCCGCGTATCGCGCGCATCGCGGCGCTTCCGGCGCCCTCGGATCGTGAACGGGGGCAATGGTATTACCAGCGGTATATCGCGCATTTGCCGGCGCGAGGCGAAATCGTGCTCTTTGATCGGTCCTGGTACAACCGTGCGGGTGTGGAGCAGGTGATGGGGTTCTGTACGCCGGCCGAACATTCGCTATTCCTGCGCCAGACACCGATCTTCGAGCAAATGCTCATCGAGGACGGTGTGCTGCTGCGCAAGTATTGGTTCTCGGTATCCGATGACGAGCAGCTGCGGCGGTTCCGCTCGCGGCTCAAAGACCCGGTGCGCCAATGGAAGCTCAGTCCGATGGACCTGGAGTCGGTTTACCGCTGGGAGGACTACTCGCGAGCCAAGGATCAAATGATGGTGCACACCGACACGCCGCTGAGTCCCTGGTACGTGGTCGAGTCCGACATCAAGAAGCATGCCCGGCTGAACATGATCGCCCACCTGCTGTCGACCATCGACTATTTCGATGTTGAGCATGCCAAGGTGAAGCTGCCGACGCGACCGGTGGTCACGGGCGACTATCAGCGGCCGCCTCGCGAGTTGTCGACCTACGTCGACGACCATGTCGCAACTCTCATGGGCGACCCCGAGTAGCGGCGCGCTATTGGTGCTCGTGTGCGCAGGCGGGTTTTTGCGCCTCGTGCGCACGGCTACCCTTCAGCACGTGCGTGTCTATGTGCCTGTCACCCTGGCCATGTTGCAGAACCTTGTCGCCGATTCGGCGCTGCGCCCCGTGGGTGGTACCGCGTTCGCGGTGACCCCGACGCTGCGGGAAGCCTATTCCCATGGTGACGACGACGAGCTGGCCGACGTTGCCCTGCGGGACGCCGCGCTGGCCTCGCTGCGGATTCTCGCCGACGACTCCAGCGACGACGCAGCCGAGGCCCTTCCCGCCAGGCGTGCGGTCGTGGAAGCCGAGCTCGACGATGACGCGGTCACGCTGCGCCCGGATCTCGACGACGCGGTGGTGCGGGTCCGCGGCATCATTTCGCTGCACCAGGTGATTGCCGCCTACGTCGACAACGCTGGTGCTGAATCGGCGGTGGAGGCCGCCGTCGCGGCAATCGACGAGGCCGATCTCGGCGACGAAGATGCCGAGCTGACGGTCGGCGACGCCCAGGACCATGATCTGGCCTGGTATGGGCCCCAGGAGTTGCCGTTCCTTCTCGAGCTGCTCTGAAGGTCCCGATACCGGACCGTAAGTTACGGTACCGTAGGTAAGGCATAACGGGTTCGACCCCACTATCCCGTAGCCACTGAAATTCCGAGCAGGAGCCGTCATGGCCAAGAGCACGATCAAGACCACGGCCAGGGTGGCCGACACCGTCCGGCCCACCGTTGCCGGCGCCAAGCAGCAGCCGGGTTGGCATGTCCTGCGTACCCTCGTGGGTCGCATCACCACACCGCTACTGCCCGACGACTACCTCAAGCTGGCCAATCCGCTGTGGTCGGCGCGTGAACTGCGCGGACGGGTCCTTGAGGTCCGCCGCGAGACGGTCGACTCGGCCACACTGGTCATCAAGCCGGGCTGGGGCTTTTCGTTCGACTATCAGCCCGGCCAGTACATCGGGATTGGACTGCTGGTCGATGGGCGGTGGCGGTGGCGGTCGTACTCGTTGACCAGCGCGCCCCACGAGCGCGCGTCCACGGCGAAGGGGCCGCGGACCATCGCTATCACGGTCAAGGCCATGCCCGAAGGATTCCTGTCGACCCACCTGGTTGGTGGGGTCGAGCCCGGCACCATCGTCCGGCTGGCCGCGCCCCAGGGGAACTTCGTGATGCCGGAACCGGCGCCGGCCAAGGTTCTGTTCATCACGGCGGGGTCGGGCATCACGCCGGTGATGTCGATGCTGCGTACGTTGGTCCGCCGCGGTCAGCTTGGTGACATCGCCCATGTGCATTCGGCGCCGACCAGCTCAGATGTGTTGTTCGCCGACGAGCTCGCTCAGTTGGCCGATCGTCACGGGGGATACCGGCTGCAGCTACGGTCCACCCGCACCGAGGGCCGGCTGGATCTGGCGCGGCTCGACGACGTCGTGCCTGACTGGCGAGAGCGCCAGGCATGGGTGTGTGGACCCGAGCCGATGCTCGCGGCCGCCGAGCGGACCTGGACGGCTGAGGGTATGTCCGAACGGCTGCATCTTGAGCGGTTTGCCGCTTCGCGCATCGCGGTACACGGCAGTGGAGGCACCGTCGAGTTCGCTCGTGCGGGTAAGACGGCCTCGGTGGACGCGGCGACCTCGCTGATGGATGCCGGGGAGGCTGCCGGTGTGCAGATGCCGTTCGGGTGCCGGATGGGTATCTGCCAGTCCTGCGTGGTGGGGCTGCTCGACGGCCATGTCCGGGATCTGCGCACCGGGGTGGAACACGAACCGGGAAGCCGGGTACAGACGTGCGTGTCTGCTCCGTCTGGGGACTGCGTACTGGATGTTTAGGCTTTACCGGAGAGTAACCTACGGGGACGTAGGTTACGGTAGCGTAGGAACACGAGAGGAGGGTTGAACATGGCGATCACCGATGTGCCCGAATTCGCACACCTGACCGACGCGGATATCGAGAATCTGGCACGCGAGCTGGATGCGATCCGTCAAGACGTCGAGGATTCCCGCGGCGCACGCGACGCGCGCTATATCCGGCGCACCATCGCGGCCCAGCGCGCACTGGAGGTCACCGGTCGGCTCTTGCTGGCGGGCAGCTCCAAGCGAGCGTTCTGGTGGGCAGGGGCGACGACCCTGGGCGTGGCCAAGATCATCGAGAACATGGAGATCGGCCACAATGTGATGCACGGTCAGTGGGATTGGATGAACGATCCCGAGATCCATTCCTCGACATGGGAATGGGACATGAGCGGCGCGTCCAAGCACTGGCGTTTCACTCACAACTTCATGCACCACAAGTACACCAACATCCTCGGCATGGACGACGATGTGGGCTTCGGCCTGATCCGCGTCACCCGCGACCAGCGGTGGAAGCCGTTCAACCTGTTGAACCTCTTCTACAACACAATGCTGGCGGCCGGTTTCGAATGGGGCGTGGGCCTGCAGCACCTGGAACTGGGCAAGATCTTCAAGGGTCGCGACGACCGCAAAGCCACGCTGGTGCGGGTGCGGGAATTCTCCATCAAGGCCGGCCACCAGGTCGTCAAGGACTATGTAGCCGCCCCCGCGGTGACGGCACTGTCGCCGCACGCGACCTACAAATCGACGATGAAGGCCAACATTCTGGCCAATATCATCCGCAACGTGTGGGCCAACGCGGTGATTTTCTGCGGCCACTTTCCTGATGGCGCAGAGAAATTCACCAAGACCGACATGGCCGGCGAATCACAGGGCGAGTGGTACCTGAGGCAGATGCTCGGCAGTGCGAATTTCGAGAACGGTCCTGCGCTGCGCTTCATGAGCGGCAACTTGTGTCACCAGATCGAGCACCACATGTACCCGGACCTGCCGAGCAACCGGCTTTACGAAATCTCGCTGCGGGTGCGTGAGATCTGCGACAAGTACGACCTGCCGTACACCACCGGCTCGTTTCTGCTGCAGTACGGCAAAACCTGGCGCACCATCGCCAAACTGTCGCTACCCAACCAGTTCCTGCGGGACACCGCCGACGACGCACCCGAGACGCGCAGCGAGCGGATGTTCGCCGAACTCGAGCCCGAGCAGCGCAGCGGCCTGAAGTCGGCCATCGCTGCGGTGCGGGCACGCCGCAAAGGTAAGCGTGCGGAGAAGGCGGCAGTGCGGCGGCCCGGACTGGCTGCCTGAACCGCAAGTCGTCGTCGAAACTGCGATGAGGGCGGGATCTACTCGTAGATTCCCGCCCTCATCGCAGTTTCAAGCGCTTTCAGTGGGTTGTCAGCTCGGAATGTAGTCGAAGGTGTCCGGGTTCGGGCCGTTGCGGCCGGCCTCGCCCTTGTCCAGTGTTGAGATGGCATCGAAGTCGTCTTGTCCGAGTTCGAAGTCGAACAGTGCGAAGTTGTCCTTGATGCGCTGCAGCGTCACCGATTTCGGGAACACAATGTCGCCGCGCTGAATATGCCAGCGCAGCACCACCTGCGCCGGGGACTTGCCGAGAGATTCTGCGATGCGGGCAATCACCGGATCGTCGAGCACCCTGCCCTGCGCGATCGGCGACCACGCCTCGGTCGCAATGCCGTGCTGCTGGCCGTAGTGGCGGACCTCGTCGTTGCCGAAGTACGGATGCACCTCGATCTGGTTGACCGCGGGCACCGTGTCGGTCTCGTCGGCGAGTCGCTGCAGGTGCGCGACCTGGAAGTTGGATACGCCGATGCTGCGCGCACGGCCCTGTTTCTTGAACTCCTCCAAGGTTTTCCACGTCGACACGAAGTCGCCGTCATACAACGTCGGCAGCGGCCAGTGGATCAGGAAGAGATCGACATAATCGAAGCCCAGCTGCGAAAGTGTCTCGTCGAAGGCACGGCGGGCGTCGTCGGGTTTATGGAATCCGTTATTGAGCTTGCTGGTGATGTACACCTCGGAGCGGTCGATCCCGGCGTCCCGAACACCGTCGCCCACACCTTTCTCGTTGCGATACATTTCCGCGGTATCGATATGACGGTAGCCGATGTCGAGAGCTGCCTTCACCGTCGCGGCTGTCTCGTCCGGCGGAATCTGAAATACGCCCAATCCCAGCTGGGGGATAGTGGTGCCGTCATTCAGGTGGATCGTGGGAACTGTGCTCACGTCTGCTCCTTTCGTTGACAGCGTGCCCGGGGCGCACGCCGCGGAAACCTAACATCCCTTCAACGCAACACCGATCGCGGCGCTCATCCTTCCCGCAGCGCGGTCAGCAGCCGCCGGGCCGCGCCAACTCGCCGCGCCGCCGGGCCAGTCAGCTCGTCCAGCGCGCACTCGGGATCAGCTGGTGGCCCCATGTGCCCGCAGCCGCGGGGACAATTGTCGATCGCCTCGGCCAGATCGGAGAACGCCAACACTACGTCGTCGGGCTTGATGTGGGCCAGCCCGAACGACCGGATGCCCGGGGTGTCGATCACCCAGCCGCCCGAGGCCAGCGGCAACGCCACCGACTGCGTCGAGGTGTGCCGGCCCCTGCCGATATCGGTCACCGCGCCGGTCGCTCGGTCAGCTTCCGGGACAAGGCGATTGACCAGTGTGGACTTACCCACCCCGGAATGTCCCAGCAGTACGGTCACCTTGTCGGTCAACATCGACTCCACCCTGTCGAGTCGATCGTCGCGGCCGGCGGTGACGATGGTTAGATCGAGGTCGGCGAACTGCGCAGCGAACGGTTCAGCGGACGCCAGATCGGTCTTGGTCAGGCACAGGATCGGCAGCAGACCACCGGCATACGCGGCGATCAGCGCACGCTCCACCAAACCCGCACGCGGCGGTGGGTCGGCAAGCGCGGTGACGATCAACAGCTGATCGGCATTGGCGACCACCACGCGCTCGGTGGAGTCATTGTCATCAGCCGTGCGGCGCAACACTGTTCGCCGCTCCCCGCGCCGCACGATGCGTGCCAGCGTGTCGGTGCGTCCCGAAAGGTCACCGACGATGTCGACATCGTCACCGACGACGATCGGGGTGCGGCCCAACTCGCGGGCGCGCATTGCCGTCACCCGCTGGGCCGGGTCGCCGCCGAGCACACAACCCCACCGGCCCCGATCGACGGTCACCACCATCGCGTTCTGCGCATCGGCGTGCTCGGGGCGTGTCTTGGTCCGCGGCCGAGAGCCCCGACCGGGCCGCACCCGGACATCGGACTCGTCGTACTCGCGACGGCTCAAGGTCGGTGGACCACCGTGTCATCGGTTTGGCCGGCCAGCATGTCCGCCCATAGCTGCGGGAAACCCGGCAGGGTCTTGGCGGTCGTGGCGATGTCCTGCACCTGCACGCCAGGCACCCGTAGCCCGACGATCGCGCCCGCGGTGGCCATCCGATGATCGGCGTAGGACTTCCACACCCCGCCATGCAGCGGCTGAGCGGTGATGATCAGCCCGTCGTCGGTCTCTTGGCACTGCCCGCCGAGGCCGGTGATTTCGCTATGCAGCGCCGCCAGCCGATCGGTTTCATGGCCGCGCAGATGGGCGATGCCGCGCAGCCGCGACACCGACCCCGGAGCTGCCAGTGCGGCCAGGGCGGCCACCGACGGCGTGAGTTCCCCGACGTCACGCAGATCGATGTCGATACCGCCGTAGCTGGCCGAACCCTGAACCTCGAGGTAGGACCCCCCGCGACGCACCACCGCACCCAAGCTGCCCAGGATAGACAGGATGGTCTCGGCGGGCTGGGTGCTCACCGACGGCCACCCGGTGATGCGCACGCTGCCGCCGGTGGCCACCGCTGCGGCCAGGAACGGCACCGAGTTCGACAGGTCGGGCTCGATGACCCACTCGCGGGCCGAAATGGGGCCCGGGGCAACCCGCCAGCGGTTGGGCCGGGAGTCGTCGACGTCGACGCCGGCGTCGCGCAGCATCGACACCGTCATCGCCACGTGTGGCGCCGACGGCACCGCCTGGCCGGTATGCACGATCGTCAATCCATCGGTGAACGCCGCCCCCGAGAGCAGCAGCCCCGACACAAACTGTGACGAGCCCGACGCGTCGATCTCCACGGTGCCTCCGGGTACCGAACCGCGACCGCGTACCGAGAACGGCAGACCGTCGCCGTCGATGCTCACGCCGAGGGCACGCAGGCCATCCAGCAGGGGGGCGATCGGTCGCGACCGGGCTTGCTCGTCGCCGTCGAACACGACGGTCTCGGTGCTCAGCGCGGCCACCGGCGGCACGAACCGCAGCACCGTGCCGGCCAGCCCGCAGTCGATGTGGGTGCCGGGGGGCGCCAGCGTGCCGCTGACCGTCAGCTCGGTGTCGTCGGTCTCGGATGATTCGACAATGAACCCCAGCGCGGTCAACGCGCCGATCATCAGGTCGGTGTCGCGGCTACGCAGCGCACCGCGCAGCCGCGACGGGCCGGTCGATGGGTCGCCGGCGGCGGCCAGGGCCGCCAGGATCAGCGCCCGGTTGGTCTGGGACTTTGACCCGGGGACGGTGACGGTGGCGTGCACGGGGGTCGCGCTCGACGGGGCCGGCCAGGTAGTCACAATCGTCCATTCTTGCCTGTCGGTGAATCCGGCGCGCACAAGCACCCTCGGAGCACCTTTGAAGTCGCGTTTCGCGCCGGATTCGGGGGGTCTGCCACGATGGGGGCATGTGCGGTCGATTCGCAGTGACCACCGATCCAGCCCAGCTGGCCGAGAAGATCAAAGCGATCGATGAGAGTACGGCAGCCGACTCGGGAAACAAGGACACGTCAGAACCCGGCCGGAAAGGGCCCGGCGCCAACTACAACGTGGCTCCGACGACCACTGTGGCCACCGTCGTCAAGCGTCACACCGAGCCCGACGACGAATCCACCCGCAGGGTACGGATGATGCGCTGGGGTCTGCTGCCGCCATGGGTGAAGACCACCGAGGACGGTCGCCCCGACACCACGGGCCCGCTGCTGATCAACGCCCGCTCCGAAAAGGTCACCTCCTCGCCGGCGTTCCGTAGTTCAGCCAAGAGCAAGCGCTGTCTGGTCCCGATGGACGGCTGGTACGAGTGGACACAACGGGATGAGGCCAAGGGCCCGAAAACGCCCTACTTCATGTATGCGGGCGACGGTGAGCCGCTGTTCATGGCGGGGTTGTGGACCACCTGGCGCCCCAAGGGCGCCGAGAAGACCGTCACACCGCTGCTGAGCTGCACGATCATCACCACCGATGCAGTCGGGCCGCTCGCCTCCATCCACGACCGGATGCCGCTGACAATCAGCCAGGCCGACTGGGACCACTGGCTGGACCCCGACGCGCCGATCGACGAGGGGCTGCTGCGCGGCCATGGCGACCTTGACCGCATCGAGATCCGAGAGGTCTCCAGGCTGGTGAACAACATCCGCAACAACGGTCCCGAGCTCATCGAGCCCGTCGACCCCGAACCCGAACAGGCCGAACTGTTTTGAGTCCACTGCATTCCACAGCCGTCGTCGATGCGCTGGGCGCCGACCTGCGCGCGGCGAACTACACCACCGACGGTATCGCCGAGCTACTCGGAGCTGACGCCGGAGCATTCAGTAGAGGCCTGTGGTGGTCGGCCTTACGTGCCACCGACCGGGCCGCACCCCGACAGCAGCAACTGGCGGTGCTGGTGCGGTTGCTGCTGCTCGGAACCGAGGAATCCCGGGATGGTGTCGCACTGGCCCTGCCCGCCTCGGGAGTCGACGCGCTGGTCGCCAACGGGGTCCTCGAGCTCTGCCCGCAGGGCGGTCTGCGGGCCGCGCTGGATATCCGGCCGCACGGCGACGGAGCGCGTGACTTTCTCGTCGTCTCAGATCTTGACGCCGCGCTACGGCCGGGCCCGGTGCACCACGACCACGTCCTGGGCATCGGGGGAGCCTCGGTGTCGCTGGCCCACGCCGTGGTCCGCGAGCCCGTCGCACGTGCCTTGGATCTCGGCACCGGATGCGGCATCCAAGCCTTGCACCTCGACGCGCATTGCGACGCGATCGTCGCGACCGACACCAACGAGCGGGCGCTGGCGCTGGCCGCGGCTACCGCGCGGCTCAACGGCATGTCCTGGGATCTTCGCGGCGGCAGCCTGTTCGAACCGGTGGCCGGCGAGCGATTCGACCTCATCGTGTCCAATCCGCCGTTCGTGGTCGGGGCCGGATCGCTGGACTACCTGTACCGGGATTCGGGCATGTCCGGGGATGCGTTGTGCCGCATTCTGATCGAGCAAATTGCCGATCACCTCGAGCCGGGCGGTACCGGGCAGATCATGGCCAACTGGATCGTGGGTAACGACCAGCCCGACGGTGCGTGGCGCGACCGGGTCGCAGGCTGGCTGGCCGGCGCCGGTTTGCACGCATGGGTCGTCCAGCGTGAATTCGCCGACCCGGTCAGCTACGTGTCGCTGTGGACCTCGGATGCCGGGGAGCGGCCCGAGGACGCAGCACGCCGGGGCGGTCAGTGGCTGGACTGGTTCGACGAGCAGAACATCGCCGGCATCGGCATGGGCATGATCACGGTGCGCGCGCCCCGTCGCGGCGAGCGCCGTGCGCCTGATCAGGTGTTCGAGGAGATCACCGGCGCCGACGAGGCGCTCACCGGCCCGGAGGTCGCGGCGTTCTTCGCCCGACGCGAATACCTGCACGACACCACCGACGAACAATTGCTCGCGGCCCGACTGTCGACCGCGCCGGTGTTCCTCGAAGAGCAATCGCTACCGGGACCCGACGGATGGCAGGTCGTCGGGGCCGCGGTGCGTCGCCCCGGTGGGCCGGGCGCGGTCCTCGGGGTGGACGACGTGTCGCGTGCGCTGCTGGCCGGGTGTCGCGGCGAGGTGCCGTTAGGCATGTTGATCGATCTGCTGGCAGCCACCCACGGGGTCGATCCGGACGCGCTGGCCGTTGCGGCGCTTCCCGTGGTGCGAGAGGCGATCGGACGCGGAATCCTTTACCAGGCGAACTGAACTCACCCGCGACGGATCGCGCTGACCACGACGTAGCGGGCGCTGAAACTGACCACGCCGGAGGGGCCGGTGTGTGGGCGCAGGGCCGATTCGAAGGCATTGGTCAGTGCGTCGCGTTGCGCCGCCGCCCGGCGGAACGTCTCGACGTGCACCGGCGACTCCTCGTGAAGGAACTGCAGCGCAGCCGGCATCGACTCGAACTCCCAACGGTGGAGTGCGGGTTCGACGTTGATGTCGTCGAAGTGCGGCGCCAGCCGATCGGTGACGATATCGGCGTTGCCCCACTGGTCCGGGGAGAACGCCGAGGCCGCCGGGCGACCCAGCACCGTGATCACCGGGTCGTACAACGGATTGTTAGTCTCGCGCATCCAGGATGAAAAGCTCAGCACACCATTTGGTTTCAGGATTCGGGCCAACTCGGGGACCTGTCGGGCGGGGTCGACGAAGATGATGCCCATGTTCGACACCACCGCGTCGAACGCGCGATCGGGCAGCCCGGTGTCCGCGGCGTCGCCGCAGCGCCAGCGCACTGTCTCGGCGTTGGTGCGCCCCTGCGCGATCGCGATGAGCTCGGGGGTGAGGTCGAGGCCTGTCACGTGCGCGCCGCGCGCCGCGGCGATCAACGCGGCGCTGCCTGTGCCGCAGGCGAGATCGACCAATTCGGCGCCAGCCACGGTGCGTCGCTGCTCGACGGCATCGACTAGCCGCTCGGCGATGTGTGCGATGCGGTCTCCGACGGCGTCGTAGCGGCCGGCGGCCCAGATTGCAGGAACGGACACGCCCCTAGCGTGCCACGCCTTTCACCGCGAACGGGCGTTCCCTTGTCGCGGTCGAGACGACGGCTGCCGGGGATGTACGTTCACGCTGGAGTCAATGGCCGGTATAGCCCGGCGGGTTGGGACTGTCCACCCACAGGTCGACGCCCAGCTCGGCGCCGGGTACACAGTCATAGGTCGACAGATCGGTGACTCCGGACCCGACCAGCACGTCCTCACACAACAGGCTGTGCCCGGTGTAGCTGGACGGCTTGTTGAGAACCACGTAGGCGGCGTCGGAGTACACCTCGGGCTTGCGGGATCGGGCCATCGCCTCGTCGCCGCCGAGCAGGTTCTGCACCGCGGCGGTGGCCACCATCGTGCGCGGCCACAGCGTGTTGGAGGCAATCCCCGCTTCACGCATCTCTTCGGCGATGCCCAATGCGCACAACGTCATCCCGTACTTCGCCATCATGTAGGGCGTGGGCCGCAGCCATTTCGGCTCCAGTAGCACCGGCGGGGATAGCGTCAGAATATGCGGGTTTTCGCGTCCCCTCATGTGCGGGATGCAGGCCTGCGACACCGCATAGGTGCCGCGCACCTGGATGCCGTTCATCAGGTCGAACCGCTTGAGCGACACGTCCTCGATCGAGCCCAGGTTGATCGCCGAGGCGTTGTTTACGCAGATGTCGATACCGCCGAATTGAGCGACCGCTTGATCTACTGCAGAGGCCACCGAGTCGCCGTCGCGGATGTCGCCGACGATCGGCAACGCCTGCCCGCCGACCTCCTCGATTTCCTGTGCCGCGGTGTAGACGGTGCCGGCCAGTTTGGGATGTGGTTCGGCGGTCTTGGCGACCAGCGCGACGTTGGCGCCGTCGGCGGCCACCCGCTTGGCGATCGCAAGCCCGATCCCACGGCTGCCCCCAGAGATGAACATGGTTTTTCCCGCGAGCGACATGGGGCCACCCTAAACCGCGCGTATGTCGGCGGTGACGGCATTGGTCAGTCGCACCAGGTCCTGCGGAGACAGTGAGATGTCCCAGCCGCGCTTGCCGGCGCTGCACAGCACACGGTCGAACTGCAACGCCGAGGAGTCCACGACGGTCGGCAGCGGTCTGCGTTGCCCCAGCGGCGAGATGCCGCCCACGACGTAGCCGGATGAGCGTTGCGCGGCGGCGGGGTCGGCCATCGTTGCCTTCGGTACGCCGAGGGCCGAGGCCACTGCCTTGAGCGACACTTTCGACGGCACCGGCACCACCGCGACGCCCAGCCCGTTCGGCAACGCGACGACGAGGGTCTTGAGGATCTGCTCGGGCAGCACGTGTTCGCTTTCGGCGAGTGCGGCCACCGCTTCGGCGCCGAACGACTCGGCGCGCGGGTCGTGTTTGTACTGCACCACCGAATGTGCGACGCCCGCCGCCAGCAGTGCCGCGATCGCCGGGGTTGCTGCACGCGCCACGCGCACAGATTAGGGTCAGCGCGGCCCGGTGCGCCAGGTGATTTGCGGCGGATCGTCGGTCCCGGTGTGGGCCAGCCGCCGGTAGGCGCGGACGCCGCACACCGTGACGGCGACCGCGAGCGCAACGTTTAGCGCGGCCAGCGCGAGCACCGCCCGTGCGGTGTGCTCAGCGGCCGGGACGTACTGGTTGAGGAAGGTGGCGGCATCGCCGACGGCGATGACGTGGACATTGCTCAACCCGGTGTGCGACGTCGTGCCGCCGCCCATACCGCCCTGCAGCTCGCCCCACACGACGATTCGGTCGCCGCGGCGCAGCACGCATTCGCCGGTCGAAGGAGGCCAGCGCCACGCCTGGGTGCCCGAACCGATGCCGTCGACGACGAGCGGAGGACCGCCAGGGAAAGCGACCAGATAGCGGTCTGGCAACCGGTGTCCGGGTAGCGGAATGCGCTGCGTACCGGTGTCTAGGCACGAATGCGTGGCGACCAGGTCGCTTTGTGGGGTCAGTTCGGGGCTGTGCTGGCTGATCCTCCCCTCAAGCAGGACGCCGCCGGCGGCCTGCGGCGCGTCCCGCCAGGCGATGAATGCGTCCCGGTCCCGCAGCACCGGCAGCTCTGCCACCTGCATCTCGTCGGTTGCTGCGACCGCCAGGAACAGCGCCACCGCGGCGTACATGGCCGCTACCGTGCTGCAGGCCACTGCCACTCCGTGACGGTCCCGCCTGCTCCTCAGCCTGGGAAGGCTGCAGGTGACGAGCAGCACGGTCACTACCGACAGGATGACGGTGGCGACGGCGATCGTGGCGGCGCGCATCAGAAGATCGGGCGCGACGCCACCGGTGGTCACGACGGCCAGGCCGAATGCCGGCACGGCGGCCACCACCAGCAGGCACAGCAGCAGAACGCGCCGACGCCACCGGTAGGCGAGCGCGACACCAGCCCCGGCCACCGCAACCCAGGCCAGGGCCGCGGTCACGGTCGGCCGACGGCGCTGCGGCAGCGCAGGCTCAGGTTGACGAACGCGTCGGCCGTCTCGACAGATCGAAGGACATCGCTGCGCACCCGCACCGACAGTCCCGATTTGTCCATTGTCAGCACCGGCTGATCCCGTTCCGAGGTGAACGTTGAGCACCACTCGGTGATGGCGTCTGCGACGGCGCCCATAGTTCCGAGGGGGCCGAGTCCGTCTGAGGCGAACACCAGAAGTCGCTCGTCCATGGCCGGGATCTCCTTGAGGGGGCGACCGCCGGTGACGCGGTCCAGGCCCAGGTATCGGGTAATCGCCGGCGGTGCGTCACCGACCAGGCCGGCGGCCAGCTTGCGCAGTTCTGCTGGCGGCGCCGGCCCGGCGACCAGAACAGGGCCGAGGGTGGCTGGTGTGGGACAGGTCCAGACGCTGGTGACGATGTGGCTGCTCGGCGGGGACATCTGCGCGGCGAACGAGCGGCTCATCGTCAGCGTCCAGTCCCCGGTGACCGGGACGACCACGGTCTTGTCGCCGTTGGTGGTGAGGTTCCAGCCGCGTTGCTCGAGGGCGGAGTGAAACCACGTGCGGCGGCGCAGCCACCATGCCAGGGCAGTGGCGATGGCCAGCAGCGTTACGGCTGCGACGACGAGGGTGGTTGACAGGTCCATCGGGACATTGAGTATTCCCGATCGGCGTGTTCCCGATTGGGAATCGGGTTGACCACGTTGTGGCGTGGGGAACAACAGTGCGGCCCGGCGCTGTTGTTCACCGCAGTGGTGTCAGGTCGTGAGGCCGGGCCGCGACTGATGTCGGTGTCAACCTTTAGGATCGACGGAAGGGGATTTTCGGTGCCAGCGTTGGCTGTGTCTTTGCCTGAGTCTTCGGCTAAGTCTTTGGCTGAGTCTCTCGCTACGTCGACAGCGTTGATGACGTTGTCTATCGACGCCCCGAGGTTTCCGGTGGACATGCCGGAGCTGATTGGTGGTGCCGCTACAGAAGGGACGGTGTTCCCCACGATGACAGACACCGATGGGTTGGCCTCCGAGTCGCCCCTCGAGGACGAAACCCAACCGGGCGCCGACGGCCAGGCCGAGCGCGAGGAAACCGATGCCGAGCTGACCGCCCGCTTCGAGCGCGATGCGATTCCGCTGCTCGATCAGCTCTACGGCGGTGCGCTGCGGATGACGCGTAACCCTGCCGACGCAGAAGACCTGCTGCAGGAAACGATGGTCAAGGCGTACTCAGGGTTCCGGTCCTTCCGGGCAGGCACCAACCTCAAAGCGTGGCTGTATCGGATCCTGACCAACACCTACATCAACAGCTACCGCAAGAAGCAGCGCCAGCCCTCGGAGTACCCCACCGAGGAGATCACCGATTGGCAGCTGGCGGCCAACGCCGAGCATTCTTCGACCGGGCTGCGTTCGGCCGAGGTGGAGGCGCTGGAGTTGTTGCCCGACAGCGAGATCAAAGAAGCCCTGCAGGCGCTGCCGGAAGAGTTCCGGATGGCGGTGTACTACGCCGACGTCGAGGGCTTCCCCTACAAGGAGATCGCCGAGATCATGGACACGCCGATTGGAACAGTCATGTCGCGGTTGCACCGTGGCCGGCGCCAGTTACGTGAGCTGCTGGCTGATGTGGCACGCGATCGCGGCTTCATCCGCGGCCAGGACGCGCCGGAGGAGGTTACGTCATGAGCGGCACCCAGTATTCGTCGGGAGATTCGTCGGGAGCCTCAGATCCGTCCGGGGCCTCCGACGCCGAGGAACGATGGACCCCTCCGGTTGGGCCGGTGGACCCCGAACACCCGGAATGCGCCGCGGTGATCGCGGAGGTGTGGACCCTGCTCGACGGTGAATGCACCGTCGAGACCCGCGACCGGTTGCGGCAACACCTCGAGGAATGCCCCACCTGCCTGCGTCACTACGGCATCGAAGAGCGGGTGAAGCGCCTGATCGCCGCCAAATGCAGCGGTGAGCGCGCACCCGACGGTCTGCGTGAGCGCCTGCGCATCGAAATCAGCCGCACCACGATCATCCGCCGCTGAACCAGCGGCGGCAGGAGCCGACGGCAACGGGCCGAGCATAGAAAAACCGCCCAGCTTCGATGAAACTCGGGCGGTTCTCGCTGGCCGGCAACGACCGGCAACCCTTTAGGAGTTGGGTCGCTTGCCGTGGTTGGCCTTGCTGTGCTTGCGGTCGCGCTTCTTACGGCCTCGCTTGGCCATGGTTACCTCCGGATGGTTCGTGGCGGTTGCCCGTAGTTCGGGCGTTGTACCGATTATCTCACGTGCCGGTCGATGCTCCGTCCACGGTCTCGTGTGGTTCGATAGATCCGAAATGGCACCAGCGGTTCAGTGAGTGGGGTGAAGATGGCCGAGGACGTTCGCGCAGAGATCGTGGCCAGTGTGCTCGAGGTCGTGGTCCACGAGGGCGATCAGATCGGCGAAGGGGACACCCTGGTGCTGCTCGAGTCGATGAAAATGGAGATCCCCGTGCTCGCGGAGGTCGCGGGCACGGTGAGCAAGGTCAGCGTCGCAGTCGGCGACGTGATCCAGGCCGGCGATCTCATCGCAGTGATCAGCTGAGGCAGCGTGGTCCACGCAGCACCGGCGGCGCCGACATCAAGGTAGGCCGTGTCCACCCTCGGTGATCTGCTCGCCGAGCACACCGTGCTGCCCGGAAACGCCGTCGATCACCTGCACGCGGTGGTCGGGGAGTGGCAGCTGCTGGCCGATCTGTCGTTCGCGGACTACCTGATGTGGGTGCGCCGTGACGACAGCATGCTGGTCTGCGTGGCCCAGGTGCGGCCCAACACGGCGCCCACGGTGATGCTGGCCGACTCGGTCGGCACTCTCGCCACGCCTGAGGACCACCCGATCGTGGCCGCAGCATTCGATTCGGGCGTCATCGGCGCCTCGACCGTGCAGGGCGGTGACGGGACCCCCAGGATTCGCGTTGAGGCCGTTCCAGTGCGCTACCAGAACGACGTCGTCGCGGTCCTAACCCACCAGACCTCGCTATCACCCCGGCAGGCCAGTCCCCTCGAAACCGCCTACGTGGCGTGCGCGGTCGATCTGTTGAACATGCTGTCCGAGGGCACCTTCCCCAACGTGGGCGACCTGGCGATGTCGCGGTCCAGTCCTCGCGCCGGCGACGGTTTCATCCGGCTCGACGAGACCGGTGTGGTGACGTTCGCCAGCCCCAACGCGATCTCGGCGCTGCACCGCATGGGGCTGACCACCGAAGTCGAAGGCCACAATCTGATCAGCGTGACCCGGCCGCTGATCTCCGATCCGTTCGAGGCCCAGGAATTGGCCAACCACGTCCGTGACTCGCTGGCGGGCGGGTCGAGTATGCGGATGGAGGTCGACGCCGGCGGGGCCGCGGTGTTGCTGCGCACCCTGCCGTTGGCAGTGCACGGTGTCGGTGTTGGCGCCGCAGTGCTGATCCGGGATGTCACCGAGGTCAAGCGTCGTGACCGCGCGCTGCTGTCCAAGGACGCGACCATCCGGGAGATCCACCACCGGGTGAAGAACAACCTACAGACCGTCGCCGCCCTGCTGCGGCTTCAGGCCCGCCGCACGAGCAACCCCGAAGGCCGGGAGGCGCTGATCGAATCCGTGCGCCGGGTGTCTTCGATCGCGCTGGTGCACGACGCGCTGTCAATGTCAGTCGACGAAGAGGTCAACCTCGACGAAGTCGTCGACCGGATCCTGCCGATCATGAACGACGTGGCAACCCCGGACATCTCCAACGCCCCGATCCGGATCAACCGGGTGGGCGAGTTGGGGGTGCTCGACGCGGACCGCGCCACCGCCCTGATCATGGTGATCACCGAACTGGTGCAAAACGCCATCGAGCACGCCTTCGACGACCCTGCGACCGCGCAGGGCTGCGTGACGATCCGCGCCGAACGATCCGCACGCTGGCTCGACGTCGTCGTCAACGACGACGGTCGGGGACTGCCCGAGGGGTTCAGCCTGGAGAAGTCCGACCGGTTGGGTCTGCAGATCGTGCGGACGCTGGTCGCCGCCGAACTCGACGGCTCACTGGGGATGCACGACGCTCCCACGGGAGGCACCAACGTGATCCTGCGGGTGCCGGTCGGTCGGCGTCCACGCGCCAGCCAATACTGATGCGCAGTTTCGGCGCACCGCTGCCGCCAATTCGTGAATTGCATCGAATTCGCGTCGGAATTGCATTCCGAAAAGTAACGGCCCCGACTTATCGTCGGGGCCGTCGGCTCGGTGTGCCGGTTGGTCGATCAGACCCCTGTGCGCGCTTTCGTCCGCGCGTTGCGGCGCTTGAGAGCGCGACGTTCGTCCTCGCTCATCCCGCCCCACACGCCGGCATCCTGGCCCGAGTCCAATGCCCAGCTCAGGCACTCCGCGGTGACGGGGCAGCGGGCGCAGACGAGCTTCGCATCAGCGATCTGAGCCAGTGCCGGACCGCTGTTTCCCACCGGGAAGAACAGTTCCGGATCCTCGTCGCGACAGACCGCCTTGTGGCGCCAATCCATGAGTCATACTCCTTGTCATGTGCGCAGCAATGCGCACGAGCTTTACTTCGGCTGTTAACGCAAGCGCACCGAATGTTTCTGCGCTGTTGCATCCGATGCTTTCACAGGCTGAACAGATGTCAATAGAAGTTCGTTAACACGTGGGCAATGTCACTGCCAGGGCCCGTTACCAGTTGGCTAACACGTTTGTACTAGTCTTAAACGGCCTGCGCTCAAATTCGCACCTGTGAACTTCCTGGGTGCATGCATCAGCGCAGCTCAGCGGCACTAAGGCGACACTTTGTGGGGCGGAGCGACCACGGCGAGTGCGTCGGGCACCGCGGTGAATCGCATCGAATCCCGTTCACCGACGAAGTCGCCGTCGATCTGACACGCCACCGGGGTGTCGCTCGTCACCGTCAGCCACGGCAGGTCGTCATCCCGGATCAGATGCTTCGCCTCCAGGCGCGGATCGCGCGAGATCATCTGGCGTACCAACCCAAGGTTGGCCCACACGTTCATGCTCGTGGTCGCGAACACCCCGAGGCCCGTCTCGAAGGTGGTGGTTGGATTGGTCCACACCGGACGGCTGTTGGCATAGGTCCAGGGGCTGGAGTTGGACACGAACGCGAAATGAACCCCTGATATGGGATCGCGCCCGGGCAGCTGCACCGTCAGGTGGGGCTCCCTGCGTGCGCTGGCCAGAACCTCGCGCACGGCCACACGGATGTAGCGCGCCGCGGTCACCTTGCGGCCCTTCTTGCGCTGGGCCTCCACCGCGGCGACCACATCGCCGTCGACGCCCATGCCGGCGGTGAACACCGCCCAGCGCTCCCCGCAGTCCATCAGCCCGATGCGCCGCCACCTCGTGCCCCGCCGGAATTCGCTGAGCAGATCGACCAGCTGATTGGTGGCCTCGACCGGATCGGGACTGATACCCAGCGCCCGCGCGAACACATTGGCAGAACCGCCGGGAACCACCCCGACCGCCGGTCCGTCGACGTCGGGACCGACTGCGGCGCGAATACCATTGACGACCTCGTTCACGGTGCCGTCACCGCCGTGCACGATCAGCACGTCGACAGCGTCGGCGGTGGCTTGCTGCGCGATCTCGATCGCGTGCCCTCGATGGTCGGTGTGCGCGACGGTCAGGCTCACGCGGCTTTCCAGTGCGTGAGCAAGCAGATCGCGGCCCGCTGGCGTCGTCGAAGTCGCATTCGGGTTGACGATCAGCACGGCACGCACGATGGCTCAGCCTAACGGGGCCCGGTGTCCGCCAGGCAAACGCTAACCCGGGGCCCGCGCGGCTGCCGGCCGGCACATGGCGATCGGGCCCGGGCGACGGCGACACCCGGCCTGGTACCTGGGCCGCCCCCGGCCGACACCCTGCAGACGGTGTCGGTCAGCGAGTAGCTGATCGAGCCCTGCCGGCGCCGGTACCGTACAACGGTGACCGAACGCCGACTGCTCCTCGTCAACGGGCCGAACCTGAACCTGCTGGGCACCCGCCAGCCCGAGGTATACGGCACGACGACCCTGGCCCAGATCGAGGCCAGGGTCGTCGAGGTCGCCGCCGCGGCGGGCCTGCAGGTGCGCGCCGTGCAAAGCAACCACGAAGGGGTC
>CAZLTV010000055.1:0-5954 GCA_964562545.1 uncultured Mycobacterium sp.
CCGGCCGCCCCAGCAGCTCTGGCCCCGGCCGCGCCGACGGCCCCCGGGGCGCCGCTGAGCCCGATGTTCACCGCGCTCACGGCATTGCCCTGACCAGCAGCTAGGAATCAGCCAGCCGTACCAACGAAAACTATTGGGGGATCATGTCCACGACCAGGACGATCATCACCAGACTCATCGCAGCGGGCTCGACCGCCGCGCTGGTGAGTGTCGGGCTGAACGGTGTCGCCCACGCCGACCCGGCAGCCTTGCCGTTGCCGATCGACGGTCTGCAGGCCCCAGGCTTACCGGTGATGCAAGGCATCGCACCGGTGATCCAGCAGGCTGCCGCTGATCCCACCAATGCCGCCTCGATGCTGATGGCCGCCGCCGCGGCGTTCGCCGGAGACGCCGCTGCGCCGCGGCCGACCCGCGACGTCGCGTCGGCGGTCAATCAGTTTGTCCAACCCGTCGCCCACGTGCCCGCCGCCGGCGCGATCCCGGGCACCCAAGCGCACCTGCCCCCCGGGATCGACCCGACGCACGCCGTGGGACCCGCCTCCGAGGCGTTGCCGCAGCCGGCGCCCGAACTCGTCCCCGCACCCGAAGCCGTCCCCGCGCCGGAAGCCGTCCCCGCACCCGAAGCCGCCGCACCGGCGCCAGCTCCGGAGGCCGCCGCACCTGCCCCGGCCCCTGAGGCGCTCGCTGCGGCACCCGCGCCCGCACCCAGCGCAGGAGCACCCGGAACCGCACCCGGTTTCGGTCCGGACGCACCGGTCAAACAAGACTTCCTGTATCCGTCAATCAGCAACGGATGTCTGGCCGACGGCGGAAACGTGCTGGCCACCGCGATCTCCGTGGCCGGCCCGGCCACGATTCCGGCCCCGGGCCCCGGACCGGGCCAGACCGCCTACGTGTTCACCGCGGTCGGCACCCCAGGACCTGCCGCCGAGCAGAAGCTGCCGCTCAACGTCACGTGGGTGAACCTGAGCACCGGCAGGTCCGGCAGCGCGACCCTCAAACCGCGCCCTGACATCAACCCCGAGGGCCCCACAACACTGACCGCGATCGTCGACACCGGGTCGGGCAGCATCATGTCGACCATCTTCGGCCAGGTCACCACGACCGAGATGCAGTGTCAGTTCATGCCGACGATCGGGTCCACGGTCGTCCCGGACGCTGCCGCCAACACACTGCCGAACTGAGGTCCCGGTCACGCACAGCGCCCGAGCACGACCGGGCCCCTCAGTCCACCGGTGATCAGTAGGCCATGAACAGGATGGCGTCGCGGTCGTAGTCGCGGCCGGGATGCACCTGCGAAAGGTGCGCCTGGGCTTTTTCGACCAAGTCGTCCTCGTCCTTGCCGGTGATGGCCTCGCCGCATGGGCAGTTCAGGTGAGTCTTCATGTGTTCACAATGGCACAGCCGGCGCGCGACCTTAAGACAAGATCTAGGCATGGACCTCTACGACGTGATGCGCACGACGGGTGCGGTGCGCCGCTTCACCGGCGACCCGCTGCCCGACGACGTCCTCGTCCGGATTCTGGACAACGCCCGCTTCGCCCCGAGTGGCGGAAACCGGCAGGGCGTACGGGTCATCGCGGTGCGCGACTCGGCAACCCGACAGGCCCTCAGCGAACTGAGCATGCCGGGTGCGCGGCGCTATATCGCGCAGCGGAACAACGGTGAGTCGCCCTGGAACCCATTGCGGCCGATGGCTGTATCACCGGATCAGGTCGAGGCGGCCGAGGTACCCGCAAGCATGACGATGCCGCTACTGACCTGCGCAGTGGCCTTGGTGGTGTGCGTGGATCTCGGCGTCGTGGCCGCAATGGATCAAGATCTCGACCGGGTTGGGGTGATCGCCGGCGGGTCGGTGTACCCGTTCGTCTGGAACATCCTGCTGGCCGCGCGCAACGAGGGTTTCGGCGGCGTAATCACCACGATGGCAGTGGCCGAGGAGCCGCGAATGAAAGCTCTGCTGGGTATCCCCGACGACTACGCCGTGGCCGCACTGCTACCGCTGGGCAAGCCACAACAACAGACCAGGAAGCTGGCTCGAAAGCCGGTGTCGGAGTTCGCCACCAAAGAGAGGTTCGACGGCGCGCCTTTGTGACGCCGGCGGTTGAGACGAAGCTAGGCGTTGGCTGCCTTCGCTTGCTTCGCCTTGGCTTTGGCTTCCTTCTTGTAGGTACGCACCTTCTGCAGCGAACCCGGGTCGGTGACGTCAGCCACCGACATGTGCGTGCCGGCCTTGCCGTAGTCACCGGCTGCCGCCCGCCAGCCATTCGGAGTCACGCCGTACTGCTTGCCCAGGAGCGCGAGGAAAATCCGGGCTTTCTGGTCGCCGAACCCCGGCAGCGCCTTGAGCCGACGCAGCACCTCGGCGCCGTCGGCGCCGTCGGACCACAATGCGGTCGCGTCGCCTCCGTACTCGTCGACGATCACCTGGGCCAGCGCCTGCACCCGCTTGGCCATCGACCCCGGAAACCGGTGCACGGCCGGGGTTTGCGCGCACAGCTCGGCGAACTGCTCGGGATCGTGGTCAGCGATCGTCACCGCGTCGAAGCCGCCCATGCGGTCGGCGATCTTCTTGGGACCGGCGAAGGCTACTTCCATGGCAATCTGTTGGTCTAGCAGCATCCCGACCAGCAGGGCGAAAGGGTTGTCCTCGAGCAACGTGTCCGCGGCGGGTTCCTGCGTCAGGCAAAGCTTGACAGTCATTCCAGCAGCCTACGGCGAACGCCGCGGTGAGCTTGTGGAGGCCGCTTCAGACGCGGATCAGGCGGCCGAAAATTGTCGTACCCGACTGCGATTATGACGTCATGTCTTCGCCCACCGCCTCGGCCGGCGCACCGGCACGCGCTGACCAGCGTCTGGACGTGTTGTTCGACGAGTTGGCGGAGCTCACGGGTCAACGCAATGCAATTGACTGCCGGATCGTGGAGATCGTCGCCGAGGTGGACCGCGATGAGCTGTGGGGTGCCACCGGCGCACGGTCAGTCGCGGCGCTGGTGGCCTGGAAGACTGGCTCGTCGACGGGCAACGCGAAAACTATCGCAACCGTGGCGCGCCGGATCGACGCGTTCCCCCGCTGCACCCAGGGGCTGCGCGAAGGCAGGTTGTCGCTGGACCAAGTCGGCGTCATCGCGGGTCGAGCGGCCGACGGATCTGACGAGCACTACGCGGAATTGGCCAGCGTTGCCACGGTCAACCAACTGCGCACTGCCGTCAAGCTCGAACCGCGTCCTGAACCAGATCCTCGTCCAGGACGTGCACGGTCGATCACGAAGGTCACCGACGAGGATTTCACCTGCTGGCGGATCAAGCTGCCGCATATCGAGGCAGCGAAGTTCGATGCAGCACTGCAGTCTCATCTCGATGCCGCAATCTCGGAATGGAAAAACGATCGTGACAGCGGCGACCCGCCATCCGAGCAGACGCCACCGCTGCCTACCACCGCCGACGCGTTCATGCGTCTGGTCGAGGCCGGATGGGACGCCGAAGCGGCCCGCCGCCCCCACGGGCATCACACCACCGTCGTGATGCATCTAGACGTTGAGCACAACACCGCGCAGCTTCATCTGGGCCCGCTGCTCACCGAATCCGAACGCCAATACCTGACGTGCGATGCGACCTACGAAGCGTGGTTCAAACGTGACGGCAAGGTCATCGGTTGCGGCCGGACGACCCGCCAGATCAGCCGACGACTTCGCCGGGCACTCGAGCACCGTGACCCCACGTGCGCTGTTCCAGGATGTGAGGCCACCCGCGGTCTGCACGCGCACCACATTCGGCACTGGGAAGACGGCGGACCGACCGACCTGGACAACCTCGTGCTCGTCTGCCCGTATCACCACCGGCTGCACCACCGCGGCGTCATCACCATCACCGGACCCGCACCCGAGGTGACCGTCACCGACGACACCGGCCAACCACTGAGCGCTAGGTCACTGGCCCGCCCACCAACCCAGCCCCCACCCACGGTCGAACCATGCCCCGGGCCCACCGGCGAACGCGCCGACTGGTGGTGGTACGACCCCTTCCAGCCGCAACCTCCACCGACGACCAACTAGGTTGGCTGCCAGCCGGTGACGACGACGCCGGCTCCCCCGCACGGTTGGGCTCCCGGGACTTCCCAGGGAGACGGTCACCGAGGCACAACAAACTGACGAAAGCCAGACACGTGCCAGCGAGCAAGAATTCAAGCAGGCGTACCGCAATGACAATGGCTCGCAAATATCAGTGACTCGCACAATCGCACTGTGAAAGTGCTGCTGGCCGCATGCCCGAGGGATTCATGACCGAAATTCTGGCCGTCATCATTGGCGTTGCGCTCATGACACTGTTCGTCGTCGGTTCCCTGCGATTCTTCACACGCATCCGGGACGACCGCGCCGATCCCATCATCAATCCAAGCTGGACATCCGATATGCGGCCTGTTAGCCCACCGCCCCCGCTGCGTGACCCAGACCAAACCGACCGGCCGGAGCATTGATACCGTTGGTGAATCAATTAACTGACAATGGTGCAGTATCTGCTATGAAGGATTGGGGCGTTCACGTCACAGGGGTGGCTGATGGAAGCCGCCAAAAGGTACGCCCGCCAGGCGCAGTAGCCGACCAGTTACGGGTGACATTCACGCGGACTTACGGGTGACGTTCACCGCTCATTAATGGGTGATATCCACGCCGACTTACGGGTGACATTCACCGCTCATTAATGGGTGATGTTCACGCTGATCGGGGCGCCGGTTTCCAGGTCACCGCGGTGCCCGCTATCTGGAACCGGATCGGATCGGCGGGCCGAAATCGTGTCGAGACTTCGCCGGCCGCTTCGAGATCCGCCGACAGGTCGAACATCTGAACCGGGACTCCGTCCTGAAGATCCAGCTTATCCAGATCCACCCACACGACGTTGGGCATGTTCGTCAATTCGAAGTAATACCGCCCGTTCGTGAGATCGCTAATCGTTCGCCACTGCGTTGGGGAGACATTCGGTTTGACCGGATCGACGAAGCCGATCGGCGTGGCCATGTTCCGGATCACGCTCAGCACACCGGCAACCGCCTCCTGATAGGACGCCGGAGTCTCGGGCAACTGCGTCAGGTAATAGGCACCCCGAACGAATCGATCCTCCGCCTCGGCGGTCCCGGGCAGCGGTTTCCTACCGCCCAGCCCTTGGTACTGCTTGAGCAGCACCAACTGCTCGTCGTAGATGGGTGAGTTCGTCAAGACGGTGAACTCTCGACCGTGGTGAACGACGGGCCGGCCCTCGAGGATCTCGATGATCGCCGAGTCGCCGGTAGCGTCGGCCACCGAGACATGCACCGGCGCATCCGCCGGCTCGCCCAAGTGCATGATCTCGATTGGGCAGACCTGCAGAGATCGGGTTGCCACGACGGCCTCGGCGACTGTCGCGAAATTGTCCAGGTAGTACTGGGCCCACAGAGACACCGAGAGCCCCGGACAGGTGGCGTCCCGATCGCCGTAACAGGTCTCGGCCAGATAGAGCGTGTTCGCCGTCAGGCCGGCTTCGTTGACACCGTCGGTGACCACGCCGTCCCATACCACCGCCACAACGCTGCCGTATTTCGACGTCCACGTAGCCGGACTTACGTCGACCAGACCTACTCGCTCAGCGCCCCGGGGCAGCGCGACGAGCTTGGTGCCCATCCTCTCGGTCCAATCCATGTTCCGTCCGACGAGAACGGGCTGTCCGTCCACATTCCACAGAACTCGTGAGCACATGTCCCATCTCTCCGTTCTGCTGGTTGGCTTTTCGGTCCCCCGGGTTGGCCCTGGCCCAACATGGCCCAGAGCTGGGTGACCAGAAATCAAATTGCCCACCCCAGGCCGGCCGGACACCGGGGCCGCACCCGTGTGAAATCGACTCGGGGCCCACTCTATTCGTGCCCGACCGCAGCGTCCGCCGAACCGGTGAAGGACGCCAACGTTGCAGATCTCTTCGCACCC